>SKQM01000016.1 GCA_007119005.1 Thioalkalivibrio sp. | reverse complement strand
GCGGCGGGAGCGGGGTGAGCGCCGGAATGCCCACGGCATCGCAGGCCCTGGCGCGGTTGGCCCACGCTCAGACCTCCCAACCCGCCCGCGCCGCCGCGTAGAAGTCCGCATCGGCACTCGTCGCGCCCTGCAGGGTGCAGACGCGGGCGGCGAAGTCGAGGGCGCGCTCGAGGGTCATGTCCCAGGCCCAACCGCTCAGGATCCCGAGGATCACCACGCTGGCAAACGCGTCACCGGCACCGACCGGATCACGGAGATCGGTCACCTCGGGGGCCGGGGCCGCCACTCGGCCTCCGTCGCGGGTATGGATGCCGGCCCCGGCCGCGCCCGAGGTCAGGATCACCGCCTCGCGGATGCCAACCTGCTCGAACAGCCCGGCCACCCGGGACTCGTCGTCCGATCCGGCTGCCAGCTCGCGCAGCTCGTCCAGGTTCAGCTTCACGTAGTCGGCGCCGCGGATCAGGTCCCGTACCGTACCCGCCTGGTACCAGGGTCGGCGCAGGTTCACATCGACGAAACGCCGCTGCGACCGCCCGGCCAGCCAGTCGCAGGCCGAACGGCTCGGCTCGCTGCGCAGGGCAAGGCTGCCGTGATAGAGCAGCGGCGCCCGCTCCGAAACCACCGCCTGCAGCGCTTCCGCCTGGACCCGGTCGTAGGCCTGGTCCGCGAGGATGTCGTAGCTCGGCTCACCGGACTCCAGCTTGACCTGAACGCGCCCGGTCGGGGCCTCCTGCGTCACCTGTAGCCCCCGGGTGTCCAGGCCGGCAGCGACCATCGCCGTGCGCACCTGCTGCCCGAGTTCGTCGCTACCCACCGCACCGACGAACAGCGGGTCGGCCCCGAGCATGCGCAGGTTCCACGCGACGTTGAACGGAGCGCCGCCGAGGATGTTGCCACCGTCCACGAAGCTGTCGAACAACACTTCGCCGAAGATCAGGGGCCGCTGTGCGACCGCGGCTGCTCCCGCCATCAGGGTCTCCATGCCATGGTTGTGTCCGGATCATGGTACGTTAAGCCGCCCCTGATCTCGAACGAGCGGCCCCGGTCCGACCCGGCAGCGGCCGCATGGAGGATCGCGGTGAGACTTTTTCCTAGTCAGGCACACCGCATTTCCTAGCGTTTGCGGAACCCAGCCCCTTTAAACTGAAGCTGAGAGACCGCGTTTGCGGCCTCCCGCAGGATCCATGGTTCCGGCCACCACTCCAAATGGAGTGAGGAGTACCGAAATGACATACCTTCCGCCCGCTTTGTTGCTCGCTGTCCTGCTGATTCCCGTCGCTGGATTCTCCTCCACCGCTGTGCAGGCGGATCCCGGGACCACCGCAACGGCAAACACCTCCCCAGGCAACTGGCAGCTGCGCCGGCTGATGGAACCGACCGAGTCGGAACTCGTCCGCGAGGCACAGGGCGAGGTCGTAATCTACGACCGACTGACCGACAAGCAGGTCGATGCCGCAATGTCCGCGCACCCGGAACGCATCCGCAGCATGATGTTCCTCGGTACCATCATCACGGACGAACAGGGCGAGGCCAAAGTCGACGAGACAGGCATGTTTGCGATGGAAGATGACGGTTGCTGAGCGCTTGCGCGCCGTGACGCCCTTTCGTGATGACCAGACGTTCGCAGCTGCGCACAGGAATGCGAGCGCGGGGCTTCTGCTGGCCGCGTTGTTCCTGGTCTGTCCCTCTGGCAGCGCTTCTTCGAGTCAGGCGGAAGGTCTTGCACCGCCGCTCGCGACCGTCGCAGACCCGGGACCCGCACCGGACCTCCAACTGACCCATCTTGCCGGCGGCCTGTTCGAGCTCGATGAACTCGAGGGCAAGGTGGTGCTCGTGAACTTCTGGGCTACCTGGTGCCCGCCCTGCCGCAAGGAAATGCCGGCGCTGCAGCGTCTGTCCGCCCGTCTGGACACGGAGCCGTTCGTGGTGCTGGGCGTGAATGTCGGCGAAGACCCGGAACGCATCGCCGACTTTCTGCAATCGCTGCCGGTGCCTCTGGGGTTTCCGATCCTGCTCGATCGCGGTGGCGACGCCTCACGCGACTGGGCGGTCCGGGTCGTGCCGACCACCTGGGTCGTCGACCGCGGGGGTCGCAAGGTCCTCCGGGCAGTCGGAGAGGTCGACTTCGACAGCCCGGAACTCATCCAGCAGCTCCAGACGCTGATCGATGCGACGCCCAACGGCGACGGTACCTCTGGCCCCGCCCACTATTGATGTGAAAATTCCCGCACAACGCGCCGATCGCCTCCTGCCCGGCGGGTGCACGCATCTCAGATCGCGGGAGCGACCCCTGAACGCGAATGCCACCTCGCTGCGCGCCTGGGCGCGGGGCCCTGGCTCCGGCACTTTCTGCACCAATTCCTCCGATCGACTATGTTCATCGATAATGGACAACCAGGCGCACGGGGCCCGCTCCCGGGTCACTTCAGGCGCACGGAGACAGCGGAGAGCGGGAGATGGGGGCGAGCTTACTGGATTGGCCCTGGCGACCTGGATCAACGACGAGCAAAACCGGGCCACGTGGCCTCGCGGCCCTCGCTCGAGCCTGCGTGGCACCACTCGCCTGCGCGATCCCCATGGCCGTCGCCGCGCAACCCGGAGAACCGCAGCTCACGGAGCTGGACTTCTTCGCCGAGCTTCCGGTGGTTCTGCATGCGACCCGGCTGACCCAGCCGCTTGCGGATACCCCGGCATCGATCACCATCCTCGACCAGACGCTGATCCGCGCTTCCACCGCGTCGACCATTCCCGAGCTGCTGCGCTTCGTCGCGGGCTTTCAGGTCGCCTACCCCAGCGGCAGCGAGGCGACCGCGACCTATCACGGCGTGGCTGACCAGCACTCCCGCAACATGCAGGTATTGATCGACGGGCGCTCGGTCTACAGCCAGATCTTCGGCGGGATCCGCTGGGACCTGCTGGCACTGACGATCGAGGACATCGACCGCATCGAGGTGATCCGCGGGCCGAACGCGGCCGCCTACGGCGCCAACGCCTTCTTCGGCGTAATCAACATTATCACCAAGGAGCCGATGAAGTTCCCGGGCACATCGGTCCGCGTCGACGGCGGCAGCCGGGAAACTCTGCGCACGCATGTACGGCACGCGGGGGAGTCCGGCGCCCTCGACTACAGTCTCTCCGCCTACTACGAGCAGGGCGACGGATTCGATTCGCAGAACGACGACTTCAGTGCCGCCCACATGAACCTGCAGGGCAGCCTGGCGCTCAACAGCACCGATGCACTGGAATTCGGGCTCAGCTTCCGCGATGCGGATGCGGGACTGGGATTTCCGGATGAGCTGGACGGCCGCTTTCTGCGCGACCGTGACGCCGATTCCAACCACCAGCTGCTGCGCTGGCGCCGGGTCGATGCGGTCGACAGCGAGACGCGGATGACCTTCTACCGCAACGACGAGCGGTCGCGGGAGTCGCTGTACCCGTTCGAGCTGTGGGAATACCTCTCCCTCGTGCTGGGCCGGTTCGTTCCGCCGTTCGAGGCGGAACTGCTTACCGGAATACCCAACCAAGCGATCGGCGTGGATTTCGGCTACAGCGTCCAGCGTTACGACCTGGAGCT
>SKQM01000008.1 GCA_007119005.1 Thioalkalivibrio sp. | reverse complement strand
GAAACTTCCGCGTGTCGGAACTGTTCCGATTGGAAGGGATGGAATTATGAGCATATTGGACAATACGGGTAGCATGGCGGTCTTCTGTGATTTCGAGAACGTCGCGTTGGGGGTGAAGGACGCCAACTATGCGAAATTCGACATCCGCCGCGTGCTGGAGCGGCTGCTCCTGAAGGGCAACATCGTGGTCCGCAAGGCCTACTGCGACTGGGACCGTTACAAGGAGTTCAAGGCCCCGATGCACGAGGCCGCCTTCGAACTGATCGAGATTCCGCACGTGCGCCAGTCGGGCAAGAATTCGGCGGACATCCGCATGGTCGTGGATGCCCTGGATCTGTGTTACACGAAGGGTCACGTCGACGCGTTCGTGGTCATCAGCGGAGACTCGGATTTCTCACCCCTGGTGGCCAAGTTGCGCGAGAACAACAAGCTGGTCATCGGCGTCGGGGTGAAGAAATCCACCTCTGATCTGCTCACCGCGGCCTGCGACGAGTTCATCTACTACGACGATCTCGTTCGCGAAGAGGCGCGCAAGAGCCGCAAGCCGCGCAAGACGGCCAAGGCCAGCAGCAAGGAGGGGTCGTCCCGGAAAGGAGCCGAACAGGACAACGAGGACAAGCGTCAGGAGGCCATGGACCTCGTCGTCGAAACGGCAGAGGCATTGCAGGCTGAGCGCGGCGAGGGCGAGCCGATCTGGGGCTCGATGGTCAAGCAGGCGATCAAGCGGCGCAAGCCGGGATTCAACGAGAGTTACTACGGCTTCCGGACCTTCAGCACCCTACTGGAGGACGCCGAGCGCGCCGGCCTGATCGGACTCGAACGCGACGAGCGTTCGGGGGGGTACATCATCCAACTGCAGGATTGAACGCCGCCGCCCTCGTCCGTCGAATCGACGCCACGGAACCCGCCGCGCTACTCTTGTGCCGAAAGCGGATCCGCATCCGGATCCGTGCCTCACGGAGAGTCCCGATGGCGCTTGCACCCCGCCCTTTCCTTGCCGCGATTCTGCTTCTCTGCAGCGGAGCATTGCTGCCCATCGGCACGATTATGGCCGACGGGGTGTCCCAGGTGACCGTCTTCCCGGACCGCGCCAACGTTACGCGGGTGCACACGATCCGGATTGCCACCGGCGAGGGCGTCGTGCGCATCCATCCCCTGCCCCCGGGCCTGAATCCCGCGAGTCTCCGGGTTCGCGCGGAGGGGCTGGAGGGGTTGAGCCTGAGGCACGCCGAGACGCGCATCGTCCACGGCCGGGAACTCGCGCACCCCGAGGAACAGCAACTCACCGAGATGTTGCAGGCCGCACAGGATGAGCGCCGCAGGCTCAGTGACGGCCGACAGGCACAGGACCTGAAACTCGGCTTCATCCAGCGCCTGACCGAGAATGCCGGTGCGGTCGAACCGGCGCTGCCCCCGGACCAGTGGCACCGTGCCTGGGGGCTGATCGGCGATGGCGCGCTGGAGACGCTGGAGAGGATGACGCGGATCGACGCTGCCTTGCGCGATGTCGATGCCGAGATCAACCGCATCCAGCGCGAACTGAATGCACTGCGCACCGATCGGCGCGACACGCTCGAAGCTGCGATCCACTACCACGCGCCCGCCGCCGGAACCGCCCGGATCACCCTCGAATACGAGATCCCCGGAGCCAGCTGGGCGCCTTTGTACGAAGCGCGGCTGGACACGGTTTCCGGCCAGATGGAGTGGGTGCAGCGCGCCGAGGTGCGCCAGAATACCGGTGAGGCCTGGGAGGATGTCATCCTGCACCTGTCCACCGCGCGCCCGGCATTGGGCGGGCGCCTGCCCGAATTGCAGCCCTGGTTCCTCGACATCGCACCACCCCCGCGCCCCTCGCCACGGCGTGAACTGAGCGCGATGGACATGATGGCAGCGCCTGCAGCGGTCGCGGAGGCCGCGGTTCTGGAGACCACCGGCTTCACCAGCCATTACCGCGTGCCGGCCCCTGTCACCCTGCCTTCCGACAATCGGGAGCAGCGCTTCCTGTTGGCAAGCGGCGACCTGCAGGTCGAACTCTCCGCGCGCGCGGTTCCCGCGTTGTCCCCGCACGCCTATCTCTTCGCGGAAACGGTCTTCGAGGGCGACACGCCCATGCTTCCCGGACCCGTAAACCTGTTCCAGGACGGTCAGCTTGTCGGTCAGACCCGGGTGGGAACCGTCGCGCCCGGTGCGCCGCTGCGCCTCGCCTTCGGAGTCGACGACCGGATCGAGATCAACCGCACGCTGGACCGCGACAGTCTCGGGCGGGAGGGTCTGCTGCGCCGCCAGCAGCGCCTGGAACGGGGCTACCGCATCACCGTCGACAACCGTCACGACCGGTCGCTCGCGGTCACGGTGCTCGATCGCATGCCCGTGCCGCGCGACGAACGCATCAAGGTGGAATTGACACCGGCAACCACGAAGCCCAGCGAACGCGATGTCGATGGGCGGCTCGGTGTGCTCGCCTGGAGCATCGAGCCCGCCGCGGGAGGCAGGGAAGAGCTGAGGTTCGGCTACACCGTCTCCTGGCCCGAGGACGTCGAAGGCATCCACGGTCTCGATCCGGCCTGGCGATGACCCCCTCTCCTACCCGGCAGTCAGCCCCGCGCAACCCCCCGATCGGGCACATTCGCTATACTTGTACCCGGGCCGTCACGGGTCGGGATGGCGGCCCGCTGATACCGATTTTCCTCGAGTGAGGGCATCCGATATGACGTTCAAGGTCGGCGAACTGGTCATCATGCAGAATGCCAGCTACTACACGGAGTGGAACGGGGCTCTGGGCGTGATCGTGAGCCCGTTGGCGCCCCGCACCTCGATGGACCTGGTCAGCATGCAGTACCGCACCAATCCCAGCTACCGGGTCAAGGTTCTGACCCGGGACGGAATCGTCGTCGATGCGCGCCCCCATCAGATCCGGCGGCTGCGCGGGCCGGAAGACGCGACCTCGCGCGACCGCAGCCGGGCCCGCCCGACACCGGCAGACATCGCTTGACCCTCATTTCCGGGATCGCGAACCGCGCGGGTGCGCGGCTGGGCCTGCGCATGGCCACTGCCGCTGCCGCAGTCACGCTGCTCGCCGCCTGTGGCGACTTCCTGCCCGGGCAGTGGGAATACCGCTGCGAGCCATCGATGCTGGTGATGGAATCCGGCGGCTGCCATGCCGCACTGGATCGCGAGGGAACCCCGCTGGCGTTCATCCCCGAGGGCGACGGCTGGCTGTTCGCCGGCGCATGGACCAGCGACGATTACCAGTTGATCCAGTCCACGCTGGACATACCCGGCCTCCGCCGAGCCGTGCGCGCAGAGGACGGCTACTGCGCCGGGCCGATCTGCTGGATCGAATTCACCGACGCCGAGGTTTCGAAGATCGCGCGGCGTGGGTCTTTCCGGGTGGAGCTGACCCGTGTGTTCCACTCCGAGGAGGGGCGCATGCGCCGCGGCACCACCGGATTCCATGTTCCCACTCGCGGGTTGTCCGACGCCCTCGAGCGCCTGCGCAGCGAAGCTGCGGCGGATGCAAACCCAGCCGCCGCAACGCCTTAGCGTCAGAAGCGCGGGCTGCCCCCCCACCCCACCCGACCCCCAAGAGCGGGGG
>SKQM01000017.1 GCA_007119005.1 Thioalkalivibrio sp. | reverse complement strand
TCAGTTCCCAGAATTCGTCCAGATTGCCGAACGGGATGCTCTCGGTCAGCACGAACTCATTGCTGACCGGGACCATCTGGATGCGCGCGCGTGTGATCAGCCCGGTCAGCCCGAGGCCGCCGACCGTCGCAGCGAAGAGTTCCGGTTCCTGGTCCGGGCCGATCAACAGCCGCTCACCGGTGGATCGCACCAGTTCGATCGCGAGCACGTGGTGCCCGAAGTTTCCCGCGACGTGGTGGTTTTTGCCGTGGATGTCGTTGGCGATCGCACCGCCGACGGTGATGAACTGGGTTCCCGGCACCACCGGGAGCATCCAGCCCTGCGGCAGGCACCAGCGCAGCAGGTCGCCGAGCATCACGCCGGCCTCGCATTCGAGGATGCCGGTGGCCCGGTCGAACGCGATCAGGCAGTCCATGCCGCGGGTCAGCAGCAGCGTGCCGTTATCGTTCAGGCAGACATCGCCGTAACTGCGCCCGTTGCCCCAGGCGAGAATCGGCGTGGTCGATTTCGGGAGCGTGGCGTCACGGTCCTGCCACTCGATCAGTCGTTGATGCCTGACCTGGGGCAGGCGATTCCAGCTCGTCGGCATCTCAGGCGTTCTCCCCGCGCGGATAGGTGAGCAGTGCGGCGAGACCCAGCAGCACCGCAAACCAGAGGGTGCACAGTCGCAGCACCAGTGTCGCGGCCACGGCATCGCCGGGAGTCCCCCCCCCAAGGACCAGCAGACCGATCATCACGGCCTCGCTGCTGCCCAGCCCCCCGGGCATGAAGCTGAGCGCCCCGGCGAGCATCGCGAGCGCGAAGATGAACGTGGCATGCAGCAAGTCTACCTCGATACCGACCAGCCCGAGTATCCACCACAGCGCCAGCGCCTCCGCGCCCCAGCCGGCGAGGGCGAGCAGCAGACCGACCGTGAAACGCCTGCGATCGCTGCAGCGACCGGCGGCCAGCAGCATCCCCGCTGTCTGTCCCAGCAGGCGCCGGGGGTGGTTTGATGACCCGGCGTACCGGTCCTCCAGTGCGGTCAGGCGGGCGCGCTGGCCAAGGCCGAGCGCCAGCAGTGCGAGCAGCACGGCGGCCGCGATCAGGTAAGGCGCGGCCTGCGGGAACAGGAATATACCCAGCAGCGCCAGCAGTGTGATCGCCGCGAGGTCGGACAGTCGTTCCGCGACAAGCGCGGCGAGGGAATGTGCGTACGGAACTCCCCAGTGGGTCAGCAACAGGCTGCGCAGCGCCTCGCCGGCCTTGCCCGGGGTCGTCGTCAGCGCGAAGCCCGCCAGGTAGATCCGTAAGCTGGGGGCAGGCGGGACCGAGTGGCCCATGTGGCCCAGATACATCTGCCAGCGCGCGAAGCGCAG
The DNA here is from genome assembly GCA_007119005.1 of Thioalkalivibrio sp. GTDB lineage: Bacteria > Pseudomonadota > Gammaproteobacteria > Ectothiorhodospirales > Ectothiorhodospiraceae > Thioalkalivibrio. The sequence continues at coordinate 11,628 of SKQM01000017.1, read as the reverse complement.
CAGATAGTTCAGCAACGCGAGTCCGAGCGCGCCGAGAATGCCCCAGAACCCCACCGCCCGGATTCCTGAGACCACGTCGTCGTAACCGCCCCAGAACGACAGGGCGAGGTAGCCTGCGATGGACAGCCCGACCGACAGGGCCAGCAGTCGCAGCCGCCACCCGGTCAGGCGGGAGAGGCCCATGACAGCATCAGGATCGTCGTCAGTAACCATCCGGCCAGCGTTACCAGCAGGTGGGAATCGGTCAGAAGGTCGCGGGACGGATCCGCGCCCTGACCTTGGAGATGCAGCAGGTACAGGTAACGGAAGATGCCATAGATCACGAAGGGCAGGGTGTAGATGAGGTCGGTGTGCCCGTGGGCGCGTATGGCCTGTTCGCTGACCGTGTAGAGCCCATAGCCAAGAATCGTCGCGCCGGCGCTGATCGCGATGAAGTTGTCGAGCAGCGCGGGGCTGTAGTCACCGAGCACCTGTCGGGTCTTCTGCGTCCGCGGTAGCAGGTAGAGCTCGGAGCGGCGCTTCGCGAAGCCCAGGAACAGCGTGATCATCAGGCCGCAGAGCAGCAGCCACTCTGACGGCTCGATGCCGATGCCGATGGTGCCGGCGAGGATGCGTAGCATGAAGCCGGAGGCGATGCTGAACACGTCCAGGATCACCACGTGTTTCAGGTGCCACGAATACAGCAGGTTGATCACGAAATAGCTGGCGATGATCACGGGAACCCACGGTCCCGCGATCCAGCCGAGCGCCAGCGCGAGCACGATGAGCAGCGCCATCACAGGGATGGCCACCGGAACCGGGACGCTGCCGTCGGCGATCGGGCGGTGGCGCTTGACCGGGTGGGCCCGGTCCGCCTCGACGTCAATGATGTCGTTCAGTACGTAGACAGCGCTCGCGGCGGCGCAGAAGGCCAGAAATGCGAGTGTGGCGTCGAACAGGGTCGCGCGGTCCCACTGCAACGAGAACAGGACCCCGACGAACACGAAGCCGTTCTTCAGGTACTGGTGCGGGCGGAGCAGCCTGACGAGGGCGAGCAGCATCGAGGTCCTGCGGTCCCGGCCGGGACGTCTGGGGTGAACGGATCTCCCGACTGACGGGCTCGCGTGTGGTCGGAAACCCCACGACCGCCAGACCCCTTCCACCGGATCAGGGCGAACGGCATAGCAGGTTTCCATACCGCGCTCATAGCTTATCGGCTGCAACCATCGGGGGAAAGGCGATTCGGTTGACAGGCGGTTCGGGTGCCGACGCGCACCCGGAGTGCAGATTGCTGTTAACGTTCGGTGTCGCGCCAGCCCGTGTCGAGCGGGTGGATGCCGGGATCGAAGCGCCAGGCATGCGGACCCGGGGGGTGGTTGGTCAGACCGTGCAACCGTTCCAGGAACCGCTCCCTCGGGATCTCACGGGCACCCATCGCCAGCATATGGGGTGTGGGTGTCTGGCTGTCGATCAGCGGCCAGTCCCAGGCGACGAGATGACGGCACAGCCAAGCAAGACCGACCTTTGAGGCGTCCGCGACCCGGGAGAACATGGACTCGCCGCAGAACATCCGTCCCACTGCAACGCCGTAAAGCCCGCCAACCAGTTCCCCCTGTCGCCAGACTTCGACGGAATGCGCGTGTCCGGCCTGGTGCAGTTGCAGGTAGGCGTGGCGCATCTCCACGGTAATCCAGGTCCCCGACGCTCCCGGGCGCGGCGCCGCGCAGAATCGCATCACTGCCTCGAAATCGCGGTCGAAGCTGATCTCGAACCTGCCGTTGCGGAGGGATTTCCGGAGGCTGCGCGAGATGTGCACCGCCGCCGGTTCGAGTACGGTGCGCGGGTCCGGGCTCCACCAGAGGATGGGTTGCCCTGCCTCGTACCAGGGGAAGATGCCCTGCCGGTAGGCTCGGAGCAGGCGTGGCAGCGACAGATCGCCGCCCGCGGCCAGCAGGCCGTTGGGCTCCAGCCAGGCCTGCGACGGCGGTGGAAACGGCTCTCCCACCAGGCCGGCGTGCAGCCAGGTGATCATCGGACGCGCCGGGCCGCTCATCGCCGGCGCACTGCGAGCCGCACGGGGTCGGGGCTGGACGAGAGGGTCATGGCCAATGCCTCTTCAACCTTCCTCACGGTACGGCGAGTGCTGCATCAGCTGCGCGCATTGCGCCTGCATCATCTGCGTCTCGCGCCGGCAGAAATCCTGCACCGATGCCCGGAATCCGGGGCTGAGTACGGCGTGGGCCGAGGCGGTGGGTACGGGCAGGAACCCGCGCGGGATCTTGTGCTCGCCCTGGGCGCCCGGCTCGAACCGTTCCAGCCCTTCGCGGATGCAGTACTCGATGCCCTGATAGTAGCAGGTCTCGAAGTGCAGATCGGGCAGGTCCTGGCTGCAGCCCCAGAAGCGTCCGTAAAGGGTGTGGTGGCTCCGGTAACACAGGGCCGCGGCGATGGTTTCCGTCCCCTGGAGCGCCTCGAACAGCACGACCTGAGGCCCCAGCGCGGCGGCGGTTCCGGCGAAAAATTGCTCAGAAAGGGTCGGTATCCCCATGTGCCGCTCAAAAGTGTCCTCGTAGAAACGGTGGAAGCGGGTCCAGTCCTCCGGGCCGGCGCTGGCTCCGGTGAGCACGCGGAACTCGATGCCCTGTTCCCGCACGCGGCGCCGCTCCCGTTTCACGTTCTTGCGCTTCTTGGAACTGAGCGCTCCCAGGAAACCGTCGAAGTCCGCGTAGCCCTGGTTGTGCCAGTGGTACTGGCAGCCCATGCGTCGCACCAGCCCGGCCGTGGCCGCGAGTGCGGCCTCGGGTTCCGGCGGAAACAGCAGGTGCACGCCGGATGCACCAAGCTCCTGGCCCCGGGCGGTCGCGGCCTCCAGCAGGCTGCGCTGCAAGGTTTCCGTGTCGCCTGCGTCGGGATGGACCAGCAGGCGGGGGCCGGTGGCGGGCGTATAGGGCACGCTGATCACCAGCTTGGGATAGTAGGGCTGGCCGTGACGCTCCCAGGCCGCCTGCCAGGCCCAGTCGAATACGAATTCGCCGTAGTTGTTGGTCTTCGCGTAACAGGGTGCGGCTGCGACCAGCGCATCGTCACGGAACAGGAGCACGTGCTGAGGGAACCAGCCATAGCGCCTGCCCAGACAGCCATGGCGCTCCAGTCCTTCGAGGAAGGCGTGACGGAGGAAGGGCTCGCGCCCGCCGGTCAGTGCGTCCCAGGCCGATGGTTCGACATCGCTCAGTCCATCCCGGATCTCCGCCCGCAGGTCGCCCGGGTCCGGCAGGCCGGTCACGAGGTCCGGCCTGCCGGCGCCATGGCCGTTCGGGAGCGGCGGCCGAGCCGGTTCAGGGATGGTCCTCCAGGAACCGCTCCGCATCGAGTGCAGCCATGCAGCCGGTGCCCGCCGAAGTCACCGCCTGGCGGTAGATCTGGTCCATCACGTCGCCGCAGGCGAAGATCCCGGGAACGCTGGTTGCGGTTGCGTTGCCTGCAAGGCCGCTCTGGACCTGAATGTATCCGCCCTCCATGTCCAGCTGACCCTCGAAGATACCGGTGTTGGGCTTGTGACCGATCGCGATGAACACACCGGTGAGCTCGAGATCCTTGGTGTCGCCGCTCTCCACTTGGCGCAGGCGGACGCCGGTCACGCCGGTCTGGTCGCCGAGCACCTCGTCGAGCACGTGCTTCCACTCGATGGTGATCTTGCCCGCCTTCTCCTTTTCGAACAGGTGACCCTGCAGGATCTTCTCGGCACGCAGTGCGTCGCGGCGGTGCACCAGGGTCACGTGGTCGGCAATGTTGGAAAGGTACAGCGCCTCCTCGACCGCGGTGTTGCCACCGCCGATCACCGCAACCTTCTGGCCCCGGTAAAAGAAACCGTCACAGGTCGCGCAGGCGGAGACCCCCTTGCCCTTGAAGGCTTCCTCGGATTCCAGTCCGAGGTACATCGCGGTTGCCCCGGTTGCGATGATCAGTGCGTCGGCGGTGTAGGTGCCGCTGTCCCCGATCAGCCGGAACGGGCGCGAGCCAAGTTCGGCCGTGTGGATGTGGTCGAAGATGACCTCGGTGTCGAAGCGTTCCGCATGCTTCTGCATGCGCTGCATCAGGTCGGGTCCCTGCAGACCCTCGACGTCCCCGGGCCAGTTGTCCACGTCGGTGGTGGTCATCAGCTGTCCACCCTGCTCGAGACCCGTGATCACCACCGGGTTGAGGTTGGCCCGTGCGGCATAGACGGCTGCCGTCCAGCCGGCCGGGCCCGAGCCCAGGATCAGCAGACGGCAGTGTTTGGTGTCGGTCATCAGGAAATCTCCGTACAGGTTGCGGGATATCGGGGGTAGCGGGGAGACGCCCACGGGGTCGCGCGCAGGTTGCAGCACGGGCACGGCCGGTGGCGGTTTCGCCCGAAATTATTCGGAATGACCGGCGCAGTGTCCAACGGCCACAGCGGGACGATGGCGACTGCGCGCTTTGCGGTGCCATTTTAACAACGTAGAATCGGGACTTCGAATGCTTCCTGAGCAGATCGTCCGTCACCGCGCCCCCTGAGATAGGGGGCCTGGTGTTACGGCACCCGACGCGGCGGGTCGATGCGTAAACCGCCCCCGCACGGGACCGGCACGCCCGGCCCTACGCCGGATCAACCACTTCCGACGGATGTCCAGATGGCGCAAACCAAGGTACAGCCCCGGGCCGACGCGAGCCTGAGCCGGCAGTTGCTGCGTGGACTGCGCGAGGGTGCCCTGCTGGTCTTCGGCATGCTGGCGCTGTACCTGCTGGTCGCGCTGGTCACTTACCACCCGGGCGATCCCGGCTGGTCGTACACAGGCGATGGCGATGGCGTCCGCAACCTCGGCGGTGCGGCCGGGGCCTGGTTCGCCGATGTCGCGCTCCATCTGCTGGGCTACCTCGCCTACCTGATTCCGCTGGTCTTCATCGGCGTCGGATGGTGGCTCTTCCGCCATCGTCGGGACGCCCAGATCGCCAGTCCGCTGGAGCTCAGCCTGCGCGGGCTGGCGTTGCTGGTGGCACTGCTCTCCGGCGCGGCGCTCGCGACCCTGCACTGGCTGCCGCGCAACCTGCCGGTGAATGCAGGCGGCATCCTCGGGGAGCTCATTGCGAGGCTGGCCGCATCCGGGCTGGGCCTGGTCGGTGCGACCCTGCTTCTGCTCGCATTGTTCCTGACCGGGTTCACGCTGTTCACCGGGCTTTCGTGGTTCTCCCTGATGGATCGCCTGGGCAAGGCGGTGCTCGACGCCGTCGAACACCTGCGTACCCGCCTCGACGCGCTGCGCGACCAGCAGATCGGAGCGGTCGAAAAGGCACAGCGCGAGATGCGTGTGGAACGTGAGCGGGCACGGGTCGCGCACCGGCCGCCGTCGCGCGTGGAACCCCGGATCGAGCCGCCGCCGCCGAGTCCGCGGGTGATGAAGGAGAAGCAGGTGCCGCTGTTCTCCGGCGACACCAGCGATCCGCATCCGCCACTGGCCCTGCTTGACGAACCGCCTGTGGCCGTCAGCGGTTACTCTGAGGAGTCCTTGCAGGCCATGTCCCGGCTGGTGGAGCTGAAGCTGCGCGACTTCGGGGTCGACGTCGAAGTGGTCGCGGTGCAGCCCGGTCCGGTGATCACGCGTTTCGAGCTGCATCCCGCGCCGGGCGTGAAGGTGGCCCGGATCTCTGCGCTGGCCAAGGATCTGGCGCGCTCGCTGTCGGTGATCGCGGTCCGGATCGTCGAGGTGATCCCGGGCAAGTCCACCGTCGGACTGGAAATTCCGAACGAGCAGCGCGAACTCGTCTCGCTCTCCGAGATCCTGCGTTCGACGCTGTTCGAGAACGCCAAGTCGCCGCTGACGCTGGCACTCGGCAAGGACATCGGCGGGGCGCCGGTGATTGCGGACCTCGGGCGGATGCCGCACCTGCTGGTGGCGGGTACCACCGGTTCCGGGAAATCCGTGGGCGTGAACGCGATGCTGCTGTCGATGCTGTACAAGTCGACCGCGGAGGACGTCCGCCTGATCCTGATCGACCCGAAGATGCTGGAGCTCTCGGTCTACGAGGGTATTCCGCACCTGCTCGCGCCGGTGGTCACGGACATGAAGGATGCCGCGAACGCGCTGCGCTGGGCGGTCGCGGAGATGGAGCGCCGGTACAAGCTGATGTCCATGCTCGGCGTGCGCAACATCGCGGGCTACAACAAGAAGGTTCGCGAGGCCGAGGCCGCGGGCACTCCGCTGCAGGATCCGACTTTCAATCCCGACGAGCAGGTCGCCGAGGTCGAGCCGCCGGTGCTGGGCCGCATGCCGTTCATCGTCGTCGTGGTCGACGAGTTCGCCGACATGATCATGGTGGTCGGGAAAAAGGTGGAGGAGCTGATCGCCCGGCTGGCGCAGAAGGCGCGGGCGGCGGGCATCCACCTGATCCTGGCGACGCAACGGCCCTCGGTGGACGTGATCACCGGACTGATCAAGGCCAACATCCCGACCCGCATCGCTTTCCAGGTCTCTTCACGGGTGGATTCGCGGACGATCCTCGACCAGATGGGTGCCGAGCACCTGCTCGGTCACGGCGACATGCTCTACCTGCCGCCGGGCAAGGCGCTGCCGGAGCGGGTGCACGGCGCCTTCGTCGCGGATCACGAGGTGCATCAGGTCGTCGAATACCTGAAAGCGACCGGCGAGCCCGATTACGACCCCGGTATCCTGGAAGAGCCCGAGATCGGCGCAGCCGCGATCCCGGGGTTGGAACCCACCGCCGCCGAGGCCGAGAGCGACCCGCTCTACGACCAGGCGGTGCAGATCGTGATCGAGTCGCGCAAGGCGTCGATCTCCTATGTGCAGCGGCGGCTGAAGATCGGGTACAACCGCGCCGCACGAATGGTCGAGGACATGGAAGCGGCGGGGGTGGTCAGCCCGGTGCAGTCGAACGGCAACCGCGAAGTTCTGGTGCCCGGAGGCCGGGAGTGAGGCGCTTCGCTTTTCGCGACATGTCGATTCAGCGGCGGTTTACGCCCCGGACCCCATCATGGGCCTGCAATCCATCCCGCAAATGGTGAGGCCAATGACACGCAAATCCTTTACGCGCACGCTGCGCGCAGCGCTGCTCGGAGCGATCGCATTCGCCCCGTTGTCGGCTCTTGCCGACGCCCGGGCGGCCCTCGACCGCTTTCTCAAGGGGCTCGACACCTATTCCGCCGAGTTCACGCAGACCCTGACCGACGAGACCGGTTTCCTGCTGCAGGAGGCCGAGGGGCGCCTCTCGATGGCCTTGCCGGACCGGCTTCGGTGGGAGCTGGACGCGCCTTTCGAGCAATGGATCGTGGCTGACGGGGAGCACCTGTGGATCTACGACCCGGAACTGCGCCAGGCCACCGTGCGCCCGGTCGATACGGCACTCCAGGCCACGCCGCTAGCGCTGCTGACCCAGCCGCACCGCCTCGACGAGCGCTTCGTGGTTGACGAAGGAACGGTCGCCGAGGGTTGGCGCCTGGTGCTGCGGCCGCGCACGCGCGACGCAGACTTCACCCGCCTGGAGGTCGACCTGGGCTCGGATGGCGACCTGCTTGGACTGGCCTTCATGGACATCTTCGAACAACGCACCGAGATCCGACTGACGGAGACGCGACGCAAACCGCCGCTGGCACCGACCGAGTTCCAGTTCACGCCACCGCCGGGCACCGACGTCTACCGACCGTGAACCCCGAGTCCGGCAGCGGTGATCTGTTCGGCGACCCGCCTGCTCCGGGCCAGGCGCGGGTGGCCGAGCCAGGTGCAGCGGCACCGGTCCCAGACGTCTCCGTGCCGCTGGCCGAACGCATGCGTCCGCGCCGGCTGGACGACGTGCTGGGTCAGGAGCACCTGCTGGGGCCGGAAGCAGCCCTGCGCCGGGCCATCGAGGCGGGCAAACCTCCATCGATGATCCTCTGGGGCCCCCCGGGCTCCGGCAAGACCACCATCGCCCGCGTGGTCGCCGACAGCGGGGCGCTCGCTTTCGCCACGCTGTCGGCGGTGCTCGCCGGGGTGAAGGAGGTGCGGGCCGTGGTCGAGCAGGCACGGGCGCGCCGCGCGGCCAAGGGCCAGGGAACGCTGCTGTTCATCGACGAGATCCACCGGTTCAACAAGGCCCAGCAGGACGCGCTGCTGCCGCACATCGAGGACGGTACCCTGCGGTTCATCGGTGCGACCACCGAGAACCCGTCTTTCGCATTGAACAATGCGCTGCTGTCGCGGCTGCGGGTCTATCGCCTGCAGCCGGTATCGGTGGCTGCGATTGCCGAACTGCTCCGGCAGGCGCTGGCCGATCCCGAGCGCGGCTTGGGGGTGCGCTCACTGCGACTGGACGACGCGTGGATCGAGCGCCTCGCGAATGCTGCCGATGGCGATGCACGCCGGGCCCTGAACTGGCTGGAGACAGCGGCGGATCTCGCACTTGACGGCGAGATCACCGCCGATGCGCTGCGTGCTGTGATGGGATCGCAGTCACTGCAGTTCGATCGCCAGGGTGACGCTTTTTACGACCAGATCTCGGCCCTGCACAAGTCGGTGCGCGGTTCAGATCCGGATGCTGCAGTGTACTGGCTGGTGCGGATGCTGGACGCCGGCTGCGACCCCGACTACCTCGGCAGGCGGTTGCTGCGCATGGCCTACGAGGACATCGGGCTGGCGGCCGTGGGTCTGGCGGGACGGGTACTCGCGGCCTGGGACACGCTCGAGCGCCTGGGTAGGCCGGAGGGTGATCTCGCGCTGGTGCAGGCCACGGTGGAACTGGCCTGTGCGCCCAAGAGCAATTCCGCCTATGTCGCCCTCGGGGAAGTCCGCACGGCGATTGCCGATAGCGGCAGTCTTCCGGTGCCGCTGCACCTGCGCAACGCGCCGACGGCGCTGATGCGCGCCGAGGGATTCGGCGCGGGTTACCGTTACGATCACGACGAGGCCGACGGCTTCGCGCGCGGGCAGACCTATCTCCCCGAGAGGCTCCTTGGCCGGCATTTCTACCGGCCGCGAGAGGAAGGCACCGAGCGCGTCCTGGCGGACCGTCTCGCGGCATTGCGTCGCTTACCGAAGCCCGATGAAGAGGGACGGGGAGGCGATTCTTGAAGCTGTGGATCTGGGTGGTGGCCCTGCTGCTGGCCGCCGCGCTGCTGATCCACCTGATCGCCGAGATTCCCCTGGAGGAGATCGATTTCGTTGCGCTGGAGACCCGCTTCCAGAGGCTTGGCGTCTGGGCCTACCTGCTGTTCGTGATCGCCTTCGTCGCGCTGGCGATGTTCCCGGTGCCGTCGACGTTCTGGGTTCTGCTCGGGGGCAGCCTGTTCGGACCCTGGCTGGGGACGGCGCTGAGCGTGGTAAGCGCGACCATCGCCGCCGTGCTGGCGTTCGTGATCGGGCGGTATCTGGCACGTGATTATGTGCGGACTCACGCGGGCCCGCGGGTGCGGCGGGTGATGCGCGGTGTCGAGGCCGAGGGGTGGCGCTTCGTGGCGATGACGCGGCTGATTCCCGTCTTTCCGTTCGCGCCCACCAACTATACGTTGGGCTTGACCGGGATCCGGCTGCGTACCTACGCATGGACCACGGGGATCGCGCTGATCCCGAACTTGGCTGCGTACACCTGGCTGGGTCACGCGACCCGGCAGGCGATCACCGGTGCCGAGAATCTGATCCAGTTCCTGCTGATCGCGCTGGCGCTGGTCGCGCTGCTGCTTTTCCTGCCGGGGTTCATCCGGCGCCTGCGCAACCACGAGTCCTGATGATCCTTTTCGTGCGCACGCTGGGAGGCGAGCCCTCTCGGCGAAGCAGCGCCGGGAAGCCGGTCGCCCAGAAGGCTGGCCTCCCACCGATCCGCCACCCACCATCCGACTCTTGTGGGAGGCGAGCCCTCTCGGCGATTTGGCGCGGGTCTGGGGCCCAGGTCAGGGCTGCCCGACGGCCCCCACACCCGCAAGCGCCGCGGTCCGGCTGCGCTCGTAGTCCAGCGCGGCCCCGGCGACCGCTCCGCTCGAGCCGGTTTCGAGCCAGCGCCGGATCCGCCCGGCGTCGCCCAGCGGCGTCCGGGTACCGAACGAGTCCAGCAGCACCATCACCATCGGTTCGCCACCGACCTCAGCGATCATCACCAGGCAACGGCCGGACTCGGTGAGGTACCCGGTCTTGCTCAGTCCCACGTTCCAGCGCGAGGAATGCACCAGCGCGTTGGTATTGCCGAAATCGAGGCTGTAGCGGGGGTTGCGGAAGTGCACGCGCTGGTTCGAGCCGGTGGACATCTCACGGATCTCCGGATACCCGTAGGCAGCGCGCACCATCTTCAGCAGGTCGGTGGCGCTCGCGTGGTTCTCCGGCCAGAGCCCCGAAGGATCCACGAACCGGGTCTGCTCCATGCCGAGTTCGCGCGCCTTCTCGTTCATTGCCGCGACGAACGCGTCCCTGCCACCGGGGTGATGCCGCGCGAGCACATAGGCCGCGAGGTTTTCCGAGGACATCAGCGTGATCCGCAGCAGGTCGCCGCGCCGGGCCTCGGACCCGAGCCGGATCCGGGAAAAGGCGTTCTTCGGGGGATCATCCTCGCGTTCGACGATCGGCAGCCACTCGTCCAGCGGGAGACCCGAGTCGAGCACCACCATCGCGGTCATCACCTTGGTGACCGAAGCGATCGGTACCGGCCGATCCGCGAACTTGGTGTATATCGGCGTACCTGGATTCAGCGGCGCCACCAGCGCGTGCACCGACGCGAGCTGCAACTGTGCCGGATCCGGCAGCGGGGTCATGCCGCCTCCGGCAGCGTGCGCGGCGGGCAGACTGAACGCAAGGCAGGCTGAGAGCAGGAGCGTCCGGAGCATCTTTTTCATTTCCGGGAAGCCTTGTTGTCGGTTGGGGTTGGTTAGCGGCCCGGTGCGCCCGGGCGGACCAAGGATACCCAAACACGGCGCTGCGGGACATGCCCGCTGGCCAGCCGCAGCCACTCGACGCTGTTCTGCTACAGCAGCCTCTGGGGCTGTACCATAAGGGCCGGGTTGGAACGCCGCCGCCGGGCCGAAGGGGCGGGGCGACGATTGGGGGAGAATCGGATGAACCGAAGCGATGCAGTGTCCTGGCGGGAACTGCGCGGGCTGGTGCTATGGCTGGTGCTCGTGCTGGTGGTCGCCGTCATCGGCGGTCTGGTCACGCGGGGCGCGGTGACCGACTGGTACCCGCAGCTGGTTCGACCGGACTTCGCGCCGCCGAACGCCGTGTTCGGCCCGGTGTGGACGGCTCTCTACGTGATGATGGCCTACGCTGCCTGGCGCATCTGGCGCGTGCACGGATTCCGCGGCGCACCCTGGGCGCTCGGCCTGTTCATGGTGCAGATCACCCTGAACCTGCTGTGGTCCATCCTGTTCTTCGGCTTCCAGCAGATCGGGCTCGCGCTGTTCGAGATCGTGTTGCTGTGGTTCGCGATCCTCCTGACGCTGGTGCTTTTCTGGCGCCTCGACCGCATCGCGGGGGCGCTGCTGGTCCCCTACCTGGCCTGGGTCGGCTTCGCGGCGTTCCTCAACCACGCATTCTGGGTGTTGAATTGACGGATCTGTTCCTCCCCGGGTTTGGGCGTCGGACCGGGCGGGCGGGGTCCGGGCCGTCGGCGGCCAAGGATGGCCGCCGTCGAGCGCCCATGGATGGCTTGAGCGTGCCC
>SKQM01000092.1 GCA_007119005.1 Thioalkalivibrio sp. | reverse complement strand
CATCGCAGGCGGTGGGAATATCGGGCGCCGGCTCGCAGAGACGCTCGCGGACCGCTTCCGGATCAAGATCATCGAGCGCAGTCCGGAACGGGCGCGCATGCTGGCCGCGGTCCTGCCCACCGGCGTACTGGTGCTGGAAGGGGATGGCGCCGACGACCGCTTCCTCGAGGAGATCGATGTCGATCACGCCGACGTCCTCTGCGCGGTCACCAACGATGACCAGTCGAACATCTTTGCCGCGATGCTGGCGAAGCGTCGCGGCGTACGCAAGGTGATCAGTTTGATCAACCGGCCGAGCTATGTCGACCTGGTGCAGAGCGGAACCATCGACATCGCGGTGTCGCCGCAAGTGGTGACCGTGGGTGCATTGCTCGCACGCGTTCGGGAGGGCGGTACGACCACCGTGCACACCCTGCGCCGGGGTGCCGCAGAGGCCATCGAGACGGCGGTGCATGGGGATGCCCGGACATCGCAGGTGGTCGACCGCCGGATCGACGAACTGAAACTCCCGGAGGGTACGACCATCGGTGCCGTCGTGCGGGGGGAAGAGGTGCTGATCCCGCATCACGACACCATGATTCACGCGGGTGATCACGTGATCCTGTTTCTGGCGGACCGGACCCAGGTGTCCGCGGTGCAACGCCTGTTCCGCCCCAGCGCCCTGTTCTTCTGATCCCGGATCGCGAGCCGCCGACCCATGCTCCAGTTTTCCACCACGATGCGCCTGCTGGGGATTCTGGTCACCCTGTTCAGCATCACCATGCTGCCGCCCGCGCTGATCGGCTGGATTTACGGGGAGTCCAGCATGTGGGTCTTCCTGCGATCCTTCGGGATCCTCCTGGGGGTCGGCCTGCTGATCTGGGCGCCGTTCTTCTTTTCGCGCGGAGAACTGCAGGTGCGCGACGGTTTCGTCGTGGTGGTGATGTTCTGGCTGGTCCTTGGGCTGTTCGGCGCGCTGCCGCTCTATCTCGACCCGATTCTGCACATCTCGGTCACGGACGCGGTGTTCGAATCCATGTCCGGTCTCACGACGACCGGTTCGACGGTGATCGTCGGGTTGGACAATCTCCCGCGCGCGATCCTCTGGTACCGACAGCAGCTGCAGTGGCTGGGCGGCATGGGGATCATCGTGCTGGCGGTCGCGATTCTGCCGCTGCTCGGCATCGGCGGCATGCAGCTGTTCCGGGCGGAGATGCCCGGGCCACTGAAGGACAACAAGCTGGCGCCGCGCATTGCCGAGACCGCGCGCAACCTCTGGTTCGTCTACGTTGGCCTTACCGCCGCCTGCGCATTGGGCTACTGGATCGCCGGCATGGAGGTCTTCGACGCAATTGCGCACTCGTTCACCACGGTCGCCATTGGCGGGTTTTCCACCTATGACGCGAGCATCGGTCATTTCGACAGTGCGGCGATCGAGGCCGTGGCGGTGGTTTTCATGCTCCTCGGCGGCATGAACTTCGCGCTGCATTTCCTGTTTTTCCGCCGCGCCAGCTTTGAACCCTACCGGCGTGACGAGGAGGTGCGGCTTTACCTGGCGCTGCTCGGTACGGGTGCATTGATCGCCGTTGCGTATCTGTTGTACTCCGGGGTCACGGGCAGCATGTCGGAGGCGGTGCGCCAGGGAATCTTCCAGGCGGTTTCCATCGGCACCACCACCGGCTACGCCACTACCGAATTTTATCTCTGGCCCGGTTTCCTGCCGCTGATGCTGGTCTTCCTGTCCTTTGTCGGCGGCTGCACCGCTTCGACCGGCGGAGGCATGAAGGTGATACGCGTGCTGCTGCTGGCAAAGCAGGGCCTGCGCGAGATCCAGCGCCTGATTCACCCGCACGCCCACATCGCGGTAAAGGTGAATGACAAGGTGATGTCGCACCGCGTGGTCGAGGCAGTCTGGGGTTTTATGGCGGCCTATGTGCTCGTGTTCGCGGTGATGGTGCTGCTGCTGATGGCCTCGGGGCTCGACCAGGTCACCGCATTCTCGGCGGTCGCCGCGACGCTGAACAACCTGGGTCCGGGCCTCGGCGATGTCGGGCCGAACTTTGCCAGCATCAACGACTTCAGCAAGTGGGTGCTGACGCTGTCCATGCTGCTCGGACGCCTCGAGATCTTCACCGTGCTGGTGCTGCTGTCGCCGGCCTTCTGGCGCCGATGAACGGATCGATTACGGCCCGGCTCCAGCCCCCCCCCATGGAGTGCGGGAGCTGGCTCCCGCTGTGGGTCGCGGAAGCTTGCTTCCGCGGCAGGGGGCAAGCCCCCTGCGAGGAAAGTGGCGGCGAGCCGCCGCGCTCCACAGGGCTGCGGCGTGGCGGATGGGGGTCTGATTGCGGATCGTTTCGCAGAGTGCCTATGGCCGCAGATCGGCCCGGAGGGCTGTGCTATCTTCGGTCGAGGTTCGAAAGGCAGCGGGGACTGGCTGTGAAAGCGAAGCTGCTGGTGGCGGTGGTATCCGATGACCTGGAAGAGGCGGCGCGCGAGGTCGCGCGTCAGGAAGGTGCGCGTGGGATGACGCTGCTGTCGGCGCGCGGGCTGAACTTCCCGGAGCACGTCACCTTCTTCGGCCTGACCTACCTCGGAATCGAGACGCTGCTGGTTGCGTTGCTGGACGAGGACACCGCCGTGCGCATCGCCGAGCGACTCAATGTCGAACTGAAGTTGCTGGAGCCATTCAAGGGGCTGGCCTTCTGCCTGCCGGTCGACGGTACCGGCGGCATCGACATCGAAGCGTTGCACCGGCACATTGCCGAGAATGAACCGGCGGAGACGCTGGGGGACGCAACCCGCTGAAGCTACGCTTGGATCGATATCCCCACAGGATGGCGCGACACCCGTGAACCAGCTCCGGGAATTCCTGCACCTGCTGAACCACGCGTTCCGCAACCTGCTGCCGATTATCCTGGTCGTCGGCATCTTTCAGTTTGTGGTGATCCGGCAGGTTCCCGACGAGTGGCTGCCGATGGCCGTTGGGTTGCTGGTGGTCGTGCTGGGTGTCGCGCTGTTCCTTCAGGGCCTCGAACTCGGGATCTTCCCGATCGGCAAGAACCTTTCCAACGAATTCGCGCGCAAGGGTTCGCTGCCGCTGCTGATGATCTTCGGTTTCTGCCTGGGCTTCGCGGCTGTGGTGGCGGAACCTGCGCTGATCGCGGTTGCGAGCCAGGCGGAGATGATCAGCGAGGGCCGGATCAGCGCGCTGACGCTGCGGATCCTCGTTGCCGCGTCAGTGGGCGCGGTGGTTGCGCTGGGCGTGGTCCGGATCCTGCTGGGGCACAGCCTGCACTGGTACATGATCATCGGCTACATCGTGGTGGTGATCGTCACCTTCTTCGCGCCGGAGGAGATCGTCGGGCTCGCCTACGACTCCGGTGGCGTGACCACGAACATCGTGACCGTGCCGCTGATCGCGGCGCTCGGGATCGGGCTGGCGGTGTCGGTGCGCGGCCGCAATCCCCTGATTCACGGATTCGGTCTGGTCGGGCTGGCGGTGATGGTGCCGATGATCTCGGTGCAGATCTACGGGATCATCGTGTACAGCTTCGGCGAGGCGCGGGACGTGGCCCAGGGCATCGCGGAGGCGGTGGATCCCGAGGTCACCGAGGTGGTCCAGGAGATCGCCGGCAGCGTGCTGCTGGGCATGCTGCGCGACCTGATGGTGATGTT
>SKQM01000182.1 GCA_007119005.1 Thioalkalivibrio sp. | reverse complement strand
GGCGCCATAAGGATCGGTTTTTAATAAGATATGCCCGGTCTCTCGGGTGCGAATCTCGAACTTGTACAGGGCACCGTTCCCCAGCCCCGGGATGAACAGTTCCCAGACGCCGCTGGAGCCGTGCACGGCCATCGTATGCACACGGCCGTCCCAGTGGTTGAAATCGCCGACCACGCTGACGCGCTCGGCAGCCGGTGCCCAGACCGCGAAACGCACGCCGCTGATGCCGTCCCGCGTCTCCGGGTGCGCACCGAGCATGCGGTGGGCGTGCCAGTGACGTCCCTCGCCGAACAGGTGCAGGTCGAAGCTCGAGATGCTGGGTGGGAAGCTGTAGGGATCAACGAACTGTAACGTGGAGCCATCAGACTCCGACCAGAGCACGGTCGGGTGCAGCGGACAGTCTGTCAGCGGGCCGGTCCAGGTGAACACGCCGGGAACCGTCGGGTGCCGCTTCAGGGGTTCCCGCTGCGGCCGGTCTTCGGATTCGATACCGGTGAGCAGCCAGGCCTCGGCGGCGCGTGGCAGGAATGTCCTGAAGCAGACCGTCTGGTGATCCAGCGCGTGGCGCCCGAGGAGCCTGTGGGGATCGTGCCAGCTGGCCTCCGTCAGGCGGGTGAGGTCCCCGTCTGCCTGGCGGATGCATTTGTTCGAGGCTGTTGTCATACTGAGATCTGCTCACTTGGAAGCCCGCAACGACCATACCGGCAGACTTAATGCCCGGTCCAGTTGGGCGCGGACTGTCAATCGAAAACAGGACGAACGGAATTATCGCATGAATTCTCAACCCCAACGTTTCGTCAGTCGCCTGACCAGGGAAACGCTCGCGCTCATTCTTGCGGGTGGCCGAGGTTCGCGGCTCAAGCATCTCACGCTATGGCGGGCAAAACCGGCGGTACCTTTCGGTGGCAAGTTCCGCATCATCGATTTTCCGCTGTCGAACTGCATCAATTCCGGGATTCGCCGGGTTGGAGTCCTCACCCAGTACAAGGCGCACTCCCTGATCCAGCATGTCCAGCGCGGCTGGAGCTTCCTGCGCGGCGAGTTCGGCGAGTTCATCGAATTGCTGCCGGCGCAGCAGCGCATCGAGACCTCCTGGTACGCAGGCACGGCGGACGCGGTGTACCAGAACATCGACATCATCCGGCAGCACGCGCCCGAGTACGTACTGATCCTCGCCGGAGACCACATCTACAAGATGGACTACGGGCAGATGATCGCCTACCACGTGGAGAGCGGCGCGGACATGACCGTCGGCTGCCTGCAGGTGGACCGGGAGAGCGCGCGGGCCTTCGGCGTGATGGGAGTGGATGAGAATGGCCGGGTCAACGAGTTTCTCGAAAAGCCGGAAGATCCGCCCCCGATGCCGGGCAATCCGGACGCCGCGCTGGCTTCGATGGGCATCTATGTGTTCAACACGGCGTTCCTGTTCGAACGCCTGATCCGGGACGCCGACGACAGCCGCTCCAGCCACGACTTTGGCAAGGACATCATTCCCGGAATCATCCAACGCTATCGGGTGATGGCTTATCCGTTCCGCGACGAGAAGCAGGATGTGCAGGCCTACTGGCGTGACGTCGGTACCGTGGACTCGTACTGGCAGGCGAACCTCGAACTGATTGGAGTGACGCCGGAACTGAACCTCTACGACAGCGAGTGGCCGATCTGGACCTACCAGGAGCAGTGGCCGCCGGCCAAGTTCGTGTTCGATGACGATGACCGCCGCGGTATGGCGATCGACTCCATGGTCTCCGGCGGCTGCATCATTTCCGGCAGTACCGTGCGTCACTCGCTGCTGTTCTCCGACGTGCAGGTGAATGCCGGTTCGGTAGTGCAGGATTCGGTGATCCTGCCCAGCGTGCACGTCGGCGAGAACTGCGAGATCCGGCGTTGCGTGATCGACAAGGGGTGTGAGATTCCCGACGGGACCCGCATCGGGGTCGACGAAGAGGAGGACGCGCGCCATTTCTTCATCTCCCCGGGCGGTGTCCGGGTGGTTACGCCCGAGATGCTGGGGCAGCTCTCCCGTTATGTCCGCTGAGCACGCGGAGAGCGAGGCCACAGCTCCCGAGCTGGATGTGGTGCTGTGCTGGCACATGCACCAGCCACAGTATTTCGATCAGGATCTGGGTGCCTACGCGTTGCCCTGGACCTATCTGCACGCGCTGAAGGACTATTCCGACATGGCCGCGCACCTGGAGTCGGTGCCCGAGGCCCGTGCGGTGGTCAATTTCGCGCCGATCCTGCTCGAGCAGATCGCGGATTACGCACAGCGGGTGGCGGGTCATGTCGAGCACGGCCACCCGATTCCGGATCCGGTGCTGACCCTGCTTACGCCGGCGCCGGTTCCTGACGACGCCGCCGCGAGAGCGGAGATCGTCCGCGTCTGCCTGCGGGCGCACGAGCCGCGGATGATCGAGCCCTACCCGCTGTTCCGCAGTCTCGCGGCGATCGCGAAGAGCGCGCAGAAGGATGCGGCGCTGCTGCGGCACCTGGCACCGTCCTTTTTTCTGGACCTCGCGACCTGCTACCACATCGCCTGGCTCGGGGCGACGGTGCGGCGCGACAACCCCGAGGTACAGCGCTGGCTGGCCGAGGAAGAGGGTTACGACGCGGGAACCCGGCGCCACCTGCTGGAACTGATTGGGTACACGCTTGCGGACATCATCCCAAGGTATCGGGCGCTGGCCGAGTCCGGTCGGGTCGAGCTCTCGTTCACGCCTTATGCTCACCCCATCATGCCGCTGCTGCTCGACGTCGAATCGGCGCGGGAGGCGATGCCGGACGTGGCGCTGCCCGAGAATACCGTCTACCCGGATGGCGAGGCGCGGGTTCGCTGGCACATCGAGCGGGGGCTTGAGGTGTTCGAAAAGCACTTCGGCTTCCGCCCGCAGGGGTGCTGGCCGTCCGAGGGGGCCGTGAGTACAGCGACGCTGAAGCTGCTGGACGAATGCGGGATCCGCTGGGCCGCCAGTGGCCAGACGGTGCTCGCGAACAGCCTGGCTGCCGCGCCCGATGCGGAGAAAACGCCCCACGACGGCTGGCTGCACCAGGCCTACCGGCTCGAGGGTACCCGGCTTCTTGCGTTCTTCCGCGACGACGGGCTCTCCGACGCGATTGGCTTCCGCTATGCCGACTGGCATGCCCGTGACGCGGTCGGCGACTTCGTGCACCACCTCGAGAATATCGTCGATGCGCCGCCTCCGGGTGGCGTGGTGTCGGTGATCCTCGACGGTGAGAACGCCTGGGAGTATTACCCGGACAACGGCTTTCACTTCCTGCACGATCTCTACCGGCGCCTGTCGGAGCATCCGCGCATCCGGCTGCGGACCTTCGCCGACATCTGCGCGCGCTGCTCCAACGGTGTGTCCGAGCTTCCGGCCGTGGTAGCGGGAAGCTGGGTCTATGGCACGTTTTCCACCTGGATCGGCGATCCAGACAAGAACGCCGGCTGGGATCGGCTGATCGAGGCGAAACAGGCAGTCGATACGGCGCTGCAGCAGCATCCGGAACTGCACAACGAGGCCTTGCTGGAACAGCTTGCAATCTGCGAGGGCTCCGACTGGTGCTGGTGGTTCGGCAGCTACAATCCTGCCGGCTCGGTGGGTGACTTCGAGGTCCTTTATCGGCGGCACCTCGCTGCCCTCTACCAGCGCGCTGGACTGGCCGTGCCCGAAT
>SKQM01000034.1 GCA_007119005.1 Thioalkalivibrio sp. | reverse complement strand
GGATTTCCTGCTGGACGTCGACGCCATGCTCGCCGAGACAGGCCGCTCGGGACGCACCCTGGGACTGCTGGTGTTCGCGCCGGACGCGCTCCAGACGGGCCAGGGCGTGCGTTCGGAGATTCCTGGCAGCGCACTGGTCGATCTCCTCAAACTGAAGTTTCCGGCGCCGGCCAAGGCCGCCCGCCTGCGCGAGGGACATTACGGGGTCCTGCTCCCCGACCCCCGCCACGCCGAGCTCGAGAGGCAGATCGATTCCGTGCTGAAAGCCGCCACCGGTCTGAACCTCACGCTCGGTGACGGCTCCGGAATCCCTGGCGCACTGTCGTGTGGCGCGGTGCTGGCGGACGACTCCGGACCCGAGGCCGGCGCGCTGCTGAAGCAGGCCTGGGAGGCGCTGGCCAGGGCCAGGACCGCGGGCGGTAACCGGCATCTCTTCCACGTGCCGCAGGCCGCGGCGGGCGGCGATCCGCAGGCGGACATGCTGTGGAAATCCCGCATCGAGCAGGCCGTGCGGGACGACCGGCTGCGCCTGCTGTACCAGCCCATCGTGAATCTGCAGGGGGAGGATGTTCCCCGCTACAACGTCTTCCTGCGGCTGGTCGGGGAGGAGGGACAGGTCCACGAACCGGATGAATTCCTACCCCCCGCGGAGCGTACCGGAACGGCCGCCCCGCTGGACCGCTGGGTGATCCAGCAGGCCGTGAGCGTGCTGGCCGAACAGATCAAGCGTGACAACCGCACGATGTTCTTCCTGAAACTCAGCCAGGGCTCGCTGGACGGGGAACCCGTAGTGGACTGGCTGCGCCGCTCCCTGGACCGCCACCAGGTGCCCGCAAAGAACGTGGTCGTCGAATTCAGGGAGGCGACCCTGCTGACCCAGCCGGACAGTGCCGCCGCGATGGCCAAGGGGCTGCGCGAGATGGGCGCGGGACTGTGCATCGGGGACTTCGGCAACGGGCTGGATCCCTTCCAGATCCTGAAGCAGGTCGACGCAACGTTCATCCGGCTCGACGGCGCCTTCGTGAGCCGACTGACGCAGGACCCGGCCACCCAGGAGACAGTCCGCGAATTGACGCAGACCGCAAAAAGGATGGGCCGGCAGGTGATCATACCAATGGTCGAAGATGCCGACACCCTGACGGCGGTGTTCAGCATGGAGGTCAGTCTGGTCCAGGGCTACTTCGTGCAGCCACCCGGCGAACAACTCGACTTCGACTTTGCCAGCGGGCTGTAGCGGAACCCCCTGGCCGGCCACGACCCGCATCGCGAATCCAACGCAGCAACCGGACCCCACATGCCCATCGTCGACACCCTTCTCGCGCAGCTGCTCAGACTGCTCCCGCATCATGCGATCTCCCGCTTCACGCACAGGGTCGCCCGCTGGGAGTCGCCACGGATCCAGCCGTTGCTGCGCTGGTTCATCCGCCACTATCGGGTGAACATGGCCGAGGCCGTGGAGCCGGATCCGGCGGGCTATCCCAGCTTCAACGCGCTGTTCACGCGCGCGCTGCGGGAGGACCGGCGACCGCTGGAGGGGGACGAACGCAGCGTCCTCAGCCCTGCCGATTCTCGGATCAGCGCCTTTGGCGCGATCGAGCGCGGACACATATTTCAGGCGAAGGGACACGAGTACACCGTGACCGAACTCCTGGGGGGCTTCACCGATCTGGCAAGGCCGTTCGCCCGGGGTTCGTTCCTGACGGTCTACCTGTCACCGCGCGACTATCACCGCTTGCACATGCCCGTGTCGGGGCAGCTGACGACCATGCTGCACGTCCCCGGACGGCTGTTCTCGGTGGCCCCGCGGATCGTCGCCCACACGCCGCGCCTGTACGCGCGCAACGAGCGGGTCGTGGCCTTCTTCGACACCGCGGTCGGACCCGTGGCCATGGCCCTGATCGGCGCGATCAACGTCGGCTCCATCGAGACGGTGTGGGCCGGAGAGGTCACGCCACCCTCCGGGCGGGTCATCAGCCGCACGGATTACCACGGGCGGAACATCAATCTCGAACGCGGTGCGGAGATGGGGCGTTTCAACCTGGGGTCCTCCGTGGTGCTGCTGTTCCCCGACCATCCAATACGGTTCCAACCCGACCTGGCACCCGAGACCTTCCTGCGCATCCGGCAGGAAGTGGCCCGGATCGCGCCCGCCTGAGTACCCGCTCCCGGGCCTCAGGCGCGTCCCCAGGGGAAGTCAATCACCTCGTCGATCCGTGCCGCGCCGAGCAGGCGCATCAGCAGCCGATCCACGCCCAGAGCAACACCCGCGCAGTCGGGCAAACCCGCGTGCATCGCGAGCGCGAAAAAGCCGTCGGCTTCGGGGACGCCCTGGCCATTGCGGCGCCGCCGTTCGATGTCCTGATTGCGGCGGGATACGAATACCTGCGGATCGGTCAGTTCGTGAAAGCCGTTCGCCAGTTCCATGTCGCCCCAGTAGAGCTCGAACCGAAGCGCATACCCGGGATGCTCGACGCTGGGACGGGCCAGCACCGCCTGAGTCTCGGGATAGTCGTGGATCAGCGTCAGCCGGTCCGGCTCGAACCGGCGCGCAAGAACCAGGGACATCAGTGCATCGAGCCAGCCGTCGCAATCGAGATCGCCGGCGATCGACAGACCGGCCTGCGCCGCGACGGCCGCGCACTCCTGTTCGGAACAGGCCAGCGGATCCAACCCGAATGCTTCGGCAAACAGCTCGGCATAACGAACCCAGCGGACCTCCGGCTGTGGCCGTAACCACCGGTGATCCATGGCGGCCACGGTCTGCACCAGCTCCACGACTTCGTCCGCCAGACGCCTGTCGTCGAAGCCGAGCCGGTACCATTCCAGCAGACTGAATTCCGGATTGTGCCTGGCCCCCTGCTCGTCTCCGCGGAACACGCGTGCCAGCTGGTAGATGTCGCCCTCCCCCGCGGCGAGCAGCCGCTTCATCGGGTATTCGGGCGAGGTCTGCAGGTAGCCGGCGGCCCCACCCGGCGACAGGGCACGCCAGCTCTCGACCCCCGGATCCAGCGGGGCGCCACAGGACAGCACGGGGGTCTCGACCTCAAGCACGCCACGCTCGGCCATGAATGCGCGCAGCAGGGCGTTCAGCCGGGCGCGGTGCGGGCGTGCGAACGTGGCCGACGGGCGCCAGTCCGCCACGGCAGTCCTCTCAGACCCGCGAGACGTACTCGCCGGAGCGGGTATCGACCTTGACCGTTTCGCCCTCTTCGACGAACAGCGGGACCTTCACCACCGCCCCCGTCTCCAGTGTGGCCGGCTTCGTTCCACCCTGCGCGGTGTCCCCCCGGACGCCCGGATCGCACTGGACGATCTTCATCTCCACGAAATTCGGCGGCGTCACGGTCAGCGGCTCACCGTTCCAGAGTGTGACCGTGCAGATATCCTGCTCCTTGAGCCACTGGGCGGAGTCGCCCAGCGCGGCCTGCCCGACCGCGTACTGCTCGAAAGTGTCCTGGACCATGAAGTGCCAGAACTCGCCGTCGGTGTAGAGATACTGCATATCGGTGTCCATCACGTCGGCAGCCTCGACAGAGTCGCCCGACTTGAAGGTCTTCTCCAGGACCCGGCCCGTGCGCAGGTTGCGTACCCGCACCCGGTTGAAGGCCTGACCCTTGCCGGGCTTGACGAACTCGTTCTCCACGATCGTCTGCGGGTCTCCGTCCAGTAGAATCTTCAACCCGCTCCTGAAT
>SKQM01000101.1 GCA_007119005.1 Thioalkalivibrio sp. | reverse complement strand
GGAGGCAAGGAGAGCGGCAGCGGCGGTGACCGCGTGACCTTGAGTGAAACGGCGACCCGCCTGAGTGACCTGACCCGTACCGTCAGCGAACAGCCCGTGGTCGATAGCAATCGCGTCGAGCAGATCCGGCAGGCAATCCAGAATGGCAGCTACCAGGTCGATCCCCAGCGCATTGCGGACCGTCTGACTGCGATGGAAAAGGTCCTCTGATCCGATGTATGTCGCCGATACAGGCAGTGACCGACTCTACGAACTGCTGAGCCAGGCGGTGCGCGAGTCCGCGCTGCTCGAGGCGGCGCTGGAGCGCGAGACCCGGGCTCTGTCCACGCGTGATGTTGATGCCCTGCAGCAGGCCGTCGCCGCGAAGCATCAGGCGGTCGAGAATCTCGAGCGGATTTCGCAGGAGCAGGGCGCGTTGCTACGCTCTGGCGGCTTTGCTCTCGATGCGCGCGGTATGGAGTCCTTTCTCCAGACCTGGGATCAGGAAGGTCGCATCCGGCCTCTCTGGGGAAAACTTCAGGATTCGATGGAGCGGTGCCGCCGGCACAATCAGGTCAACGGCGGGCTGGTCCAGACGCAACAGCACCAGGTGCAGCAGGCCTTGCAGATTCTCCGCGGTGAGGACACGCGTACCGAGGTCTACGATCCCCGCGGCCGAACGGTCGCGAGCAGTGCGTCCCGGCCCATCTCCCAGGCCTGACCGGCAGCGGCAACCTCGCGGGTTCCGCCGATGGACCCTGTTGCACTTCAACTCGAATCGGGGCCTCGGCCCGATCCCGCTCGCGCGGAAGCCGCTTCGCGCGAGCCTTACGGCTTGTCCGGTAGGAAGGTCATGAGCTCGGCGGAACCGTCGGATTTCAGGAGGTTGGACAGCCGACCCAGTCGGGAGCTGATCACGGACCCGGTCCGGGTGTATCGGATGCTGCAGAGCCTGCTGGAGCGCCGGGTGCTGCTGAGCGCGAAACCGGAGGGCGACGAGAACTGGTACACGACCGCCCTTCTCGACTTGAATCCGACTGCAGGAATCATGGCGCTGGACGAACTGGCCCCTCGTCAGGGGCACGAGCGCGTGCGCACTGGTACTCGACTCAGGGTCATGGGCGTCCTCGGTGGCGTGCCCACCCGCTTCACCGGGGAGGTGGTCGATGTCGGGGTCCAGAACGACATCGCTTTCTACCGTGTCGCGATGCCGCGGGAGGTCGAGTATCTGCAGCGCCGCGCCTTCTTCCGCGCCTACGTGCCCCGCAGCATGGAGTTGCGGGTCGAGATGGGCATGGAGGACGGCTTGCCGGTGACCGGGCGCCTGCTGGATCTCTCACTCGGCGGATTCGGGATGCAACTGGGCCAGGATAGCCCGCTCGCGCCACTCGACGTCGTCGCAGTCCGGGCACTGGATCTGCCCGACGGGCAGAGGATCAGCTGCTCGGCCGAGATCCGCTACACGCAGCAGGAATACGGACAGAAGCTGATTCGTGCCGGCGCGCGGTTCATCGATCTGGACAAGGGTATCGAGCGCTCGCTGCTGAGGGCGATCTACTGTCTCGAGCGGGAACAGATCCGCAAGCGGCCGCCCGCCGACTAGCGCGGAAGCCGCTCCCAGGAAGCTTCAACTCCCAGCCCGCTCGCGAACTCTCAGTCCGCCACCTTCACCCGGTTGCGCCCCGTGCGCTTCACTTCATACATCGCTGCGTCCGCCCGGTCGAACAGGGTGACTGCCGTGTCGCGCCACCGCGCGAGTGCGACGCCGATGCTGGCAGTCACGTGCTGGCCGGGAGCCGAATCCTGCACCGCCGCACACTGCTCGACAGCTGTCCGGATCCGCTCTGCGGCCCGGGCGGCATCCTCGGGACCGGCTACCCGCATCAGGACCACGAACTCCTCGCCTCCGGAGCGGAACACCATGTCGCTCGCCCGAGTGGCCTCAACGAGGCAGCTGGTGACCGCCTTCAGCACGCGGTCGCCCACGGTGTGTCCCAGGGTGTCGTTGACGCGCTTGAAGTGATCGAGGTCCAGCACCAGCAGGGCCACCGGCTCGCCGCCGCGTTCGAAGCTGGCCAGTTCGCGCTTGAGCAGCTGGTCCAGCGCTTTCCGGTTGTGTACGCCGGTCAGCGGATCCGTCTGGGAAGCCTGCACGGCCTGCTGGTAGAGCAGGGCATTGCGCAATGGGTAGATCAGCCCGGTCAACATCGTCTCCAGGTGCGCGAGCTCCGGTTCCCGGAACTTCCGTCCGCGCAGGAAGCGGAGGTCACCGAGGTCCTCGCCCTTGAGGGACAGGCTGTACGTGCAGCTGTGGAGCGACACCCGCCCCTGACTGATCTGCAGCTTGGCGCCCGCATGGTCGTAGGTAAAGCCGTCGTGCGGGAAGGCCAGCTGGATGACGCGGGAGAAACGGCCCAGGACCGCCTCGGGGTTCAGTGTGGTCTGCAACTCAAAGGCCAGCTCGGCCGGCGAAAGCGAGGCGTTTCCCAGTTCGGGAAGCGGCTGGCTTTGCCCGGAAAGTCCTCCCGAAAGGCTGCGCAGGATGCTGTCGGAGTATATCTGGCTCATGAATCGGATTCCTTGAGGTTGTCGTCCGATTCTTAGCTATTTCCGTGCCAACAAAATAAGACAATAAAAACAATATTTTGCAGAGATTATCTCGCTCTGTGACGGAAATTCGACGGCTGCAACCCCGATTCGGGCCGCAATGTCGCCCGATGTGCCGGGTTTTCGTCTCCGGGTTCGCGGGCACGATTCCGGTTCCCGCCTGCGCCCGGCGCGCGATTCACGCAGTGGCGCGCGTGTCCCGAAGATCGAATCAAGTACATTGTTCTGCTACACTTTTTGCCTGACAGAACCGTTCCGGTACCCGCCTCGGTGATCATCGAAAATCCGATCGTCGTTACCCCGTATGCGCCGCCCAGTCGGCCGCCGCCGGGCGTTCGTCCGGGCGGTGGCAATACCGCGGTCATCACCGACACACTCCGTCCCGTCGATGATCCGTGGCAGGGGTCTGCCGGTCGCCGCAGTGAGCGGCATGACATGGTGGAGCGTCGCCCCATGCGCGACGATGCCGAATGGGCGGCAAGGATGCGCGTGGATGTCGCCAGGGAACAGGCGCGCCAATCCGGCGAGCCCTGGGTTGGCAGTTATCGGCGGCATGGCGATGCTGCCGCCGACCGGGACACTTACATCCCCGCCGCCGAAATCCGGCGCCTCCGGGAACGCCTCGAGGCCCGGATTGCCCGCGAGCCCGGGATGCTCACGCTGCGCAGCGTGGATGTGAGGGCCTGAGCCCAGGCGCGCGCAGCCCTTTCTTGGGACCCTTTTCAAGGATTTGCGGGTTCCGCTCCTCCACAAGTCCCTTGAGCGTCGCCTGCACCTGCGCCGCCGGTGCCAACGGCTGCACCGGCGTTGCCGCCGCACATCACCGTGATCGCTAGAGCGCCCGTTTTGGCCCGGAAAACGGGCCTCTAAGGGCCGGAATGGGCCAAAAATCGGGGTCGTTTTGTTTGTGAATCAGCTGGTTGGCTTGGTCCGGCCCCGGTGTCCCCGGTGGCTTGGTCCTACCCCGGCTATATTTTCTGGTACAGACAGCATCGGGCAGGCGCTACACTGTGAGAGCACTCAGGAATCGTGGGGGGCGCAAATGAATTTGCAGGACAGAATCACCGTTGATCCGCAGATCCGGTCGGGTAAGCCCTGCATCCGCGGCACTCGAATCACGG
>SKQM01000071.1 GCA_007119005.1 Thioalkalivibrio sp. | reverse complement strand
GTAGTCGTCGCCGCTCCGGGTCGTCTCGTCGATCCCGGTCAGGGTCTCGTCAACACGCCATTCCCATTCGACGACCGGGGTCCGGGTCAAGTCGATGTCGCGACGGTAAAACAGGCCCGAGGCGGTGCCTTCGGTACAGGTGGCCTGCACGGCCAGCCGGCCGTCGGTCTCGACGAGCCGGTAGTCCGTTGTACCGACGAAGGAGTGTGGCTCCCAGCCGATGATGTCTGGGGGCCCGAAGGCTGAACCTGCGAAGGTGGCTGGGGTCACCAGCGCCAGGGCCAACGCCGCCAACGCCCAACGTGGACCGGGGCGCGTCGCGTCGCTGTGGGGGTTGTCGTCGAAGCGGTTCACGGTTGCTTTGTTCATCCCTTGCAATCGAGGTTCGGATTCCTGCGACCAGTCCGATGGGAAACAGAGTCACGCGAAGAATAGATCGACGGAATCCGTAAAAACCGCAATAGGCCGCTGTAACGGTGTTGGCTATGCTCTGGACCTGAGGCGTGAAGCAGGATCGCGACTGGCAGGCGCTTCCACAGGTTTCCCGGCGGCGAGTGGCTCGTTGTGGGAGCGGCCTCTGGCCACGATTCGACGCCGCACCCGGACGACCCGCGCCGTCATGAAGGCAGCCATTCGATCCGATGCAGATTCCGACCAACGCGGACCAGGAACCGAACTACGCATGAACCGGACACGATGGATTCTTCTCACGGCGGTCGTTCTCGCGGTCGCGGCTTTCTTCGTCTTCGATCTGGGGCGGTTCCTCGATTTCGACATGCTGAAAGCGGCACAGGCCGACATCGAGGCCTTCCGCGACGCCCGCCCACTGCTGGCCAGCGCGCTGTTCTTCGCAGTCTACGTGGCGGTCACCGCACTGTCGCTTCCGGGCGCGACGATCATGACGCTGGCCGGGGGTGCGGTGTTCGGACTGGGTTGGGGGCTGCTGCTGATCTCTTTCGCGTCGACCATCGGTGCAACTCTGGCCTTTCTGATCGTGCGCTTCATCGCCCGCGAGCCGGTGCAGCGTCGCTATGGCGACAAACTCCGGGCGATCAACGCGGGTATCGAGCGCGAGGGTGCCTTCTATCTGTTCGCGCTCCGGCTGGTACCGCTGTTCCCGTTCTTCCTGATCAATATCGTGATGGCGCTGACCCCGATCCGTGCCTGGACCTTCTACTGGGTATCGCAGGTCGGGATGCTCGCGGGCACGGCCGTGTACGTGAACGCCGGCACGCAACTCGGGCAACTGGAGGGGCCGGAAGGGATTCTGTCGCCTGCGCTGATTCTCTCCTTCGCGCTGCTGGGGATCTTTCCGCTGGTTGCGCGCCGGGTGCTGGAGTGGCTGCGGCGCCGGCGGGTGTACCAGGGCTGGGAACGCCCGCGCCGCTTCGACCGCAACCTGATCGTGATTGGTGCGGGTGCCGCGGGATTGGTCTCGTCCTATATCGCAGCCACGGTGAAAGCGAAGGTCACGCTGATCGAGCGGCACCGGATGGGCGGCGACTGCCTGAATACCGGCTGTGTGCCGTCGAAGGCGCTGATCCGGACCGCCCGCCTGCTCGAGGACATCCGCCGCTCGCGCGACTACGGAGTGGAATCCGCGCATGCCGAATTCGACTTCGCCAAAGCGATGGAACGCGTGCAGCGGGTGATCGCGGACATTGCGCCGCACGATTCGCGGGAACGTTACGAAGGCCTGGGGGTGGAGGTACTCGAGGGTGCCGCGCGGCTGGTGTCGCCGTGGTCGGTGGAGATTGCCGGCGCCGATGGCTCGACCCGAACCCTGACCGCGCGCTCCATCGTACTCGCCACGGGAGCCGAGCCGTTCGTGCCGCCGATTCCCGGACTCGAGGAGACGGGTTTCCTGACCTCGGACACGGTGTGGGACCTGCGCGAATGCCCGCGCAGGCTGGTGGTGCTGGGCGGCGGGCCGATCGGCTGCGAACTGAGCCAGACTTTTCAGCGCCTTGGGGCCGCAGTGACGCAGGTGGAGCGCGGGCAACGCCTGCTGCCGCGCGAGGATCCGGAGTTCTCGCAGATGCTGATGCGGCGCTTTGCCGAGGAGGGGGTGGCCCTGCGGCTCGGCTGCGATGCCCGCCGGGTGGAGGTCGTCGAGGGCGAGAAGAGGCTGCTGGTCGCAGGCCCGGGTGGCGAGCAGGCGATTCCGTTCGACCAGATCCTCGTCTGCGTCGGGCGTGTGGCGCGGCTGCAGGGGATGGGCCTGGAGACCCTGGGTATCCGCACCGGCCGCAGGATCGAGGTGAACGGGTTCCTCCAGGCGACCTACCCGAACATCTACGCCTGCGGCGACGCCGCCGGGCCATACCAGTTCACCCACGTCGCCGCACACATGGCCTGGTTCGCCTCGGTGAATGCGCTGTTCGGCATGTTCAGACGCTTCCGGGTGGACTACTCGGTGATCCCCTGGTCGACGTTCACGGACCCGGAGATTGCGCGGGTGGGTCTCAGTGAGGAAGAGGCCAAGGCGAAGGGAATCCGCTATGAGGTCACCACTTACGGGATCGACGATCTGGATCGCGCGATCGCCGACGGCGAGGCCCGAGGGCAGGTGAAGGTGCTGACACCGCCGGGCAAGGACCGCATCCTCGGCGTGACGATCGCCGGCAGCCACGCAGGCGACCTGATCGCGGAGTTCGTGCTGGCGATGAAGGCCGGTTTGGGTCTGAACCGGATTCTCGGGACCATTCACATCTACCCGACGATGGCGGAGGCCAATAAATACGCAGCGGGCGAGTGGAAGAAGGCGCACAAGCCCGAGCGCGTGCTGCGCTGGCTGCAGCGCTTCCACGCCTGGCGGTTGGGATAAAGGCGGGCAGGACGCGCGGTCCTTGTCTGGCACCGCACCGATCCGGAGATCGCCGTGGGAGTAGCCTCTGGCCCCGATCCGACGGTGGGGCGGGGGCTTCGTTTGGGTTGGTCATCGCCGCTGGAAGCCTTGCCCACGGAGGGCGCTGCCGATCACTGATGCAGACTGGCGTTGGCCCCTGCGGGGTCATTCTGATATTCTGATCGGCTTATTTTCCCCGGAGTGCTCGGCCCCGCGTACAGGCCGGCGAAGGAGTTTCGCAATGCCCACCGTTTCCCTCCCCGACGGCAGCCGCCGCGAATTCGACGCGCCTGTCTCCGTGCTGGACGTGGCCCGCGACATCGGTCCCGGCCTGGCCAAGGCCGCGCTGGCCGGCAAGATCGACGGGCGGCTGGTGGACGTCCGCCACTCGATCAGCGGCGACGTCGATCTCGCGATCGTGACCGACCGCGATCCCGAGGGTGTGGAGATCATCCGGCACTCCACCGCGCACCTGCTCGCGCAGGCGGTGAAGGAGCTCTTCCCGAGCGCCCAAGTGACGATCGGCCCGGTGATCGAAAACGGCTTCTACTACGACTTCGCGTTCGAGCGTGCCTTTACGCCGGAAGATCTTGAAAAGATTGAAAAGCGCATGAAGGAACTCGCCAAGGCCGACCTGCCGGTGGAGCGCTCGGTGATGGAGCGCGACGAAGCCGTCGTGTACTTCCGCGACATGGGCGAGGAATACAAGGCCGAGATCATTGCGAGCATTCCCGAGGACCAGGAGATCTCGCTGTACCGGCAGGGCGACTTCGTCGACCTGTGCCGCGGCCCGCACATTCCGTCGACGGGCCGTCTGAAAGCGTTCAAGCTGACCAAGGTGGCCGGCGCCTACTGGCGGGG
>SKQM01000068.1 GCA_007119005.1 Thioalkalivibrio sp. | reverse complement strand
CTTCGTGCGTCGCCAGACACTGAAGAACGTGGAACGTTACACGACCGAGGAGCTCAAGCGCTTCGAGGACGAAATCCTGTCGGCCCGGGACCGGGCGCTGACACTGGAGCGGGAACTGTTCGCGCGGCTGCTGAGTGACCTGCAGCAGCAATTGAAAACCCTGCGCGAATTCTCCGATGCGTTGGCCGAACTCGACGTGCTCTGCGCATTGGCCGACCTGGCCGACCGCCTGGGCTGGACCTGCCCCGTGATGACCCGTGAAGGCGGGGTCCGGATCCAGGAAGGCCGGCACCCGGTGGTCGAAGCGGCCCTGCAGCAGCCCTTCGTGCCGAACGACCTGCAACTCGACCCTGAAACGCGCCGCCTGCTGGTGATCACCGGACCGAACATGGGCGGGAAATCGACCTACATGCGCCAGACCGCGCTGATCGTGATCCTGGCCTGCATGGGCAGCTTCGTACCCGCGCGATCCG
This sequence comes from Thioalkalivibrio sp., assembly GCA_007119005.1. Classification (GTDB taxonomy): domain Bacteria; phylum Pseudomonadota; class Gammaproteobacteria; order Ectothiorhodospirales; family Ectothiorhodospiraceae; genus Thioalkalivibrio. Next base: position 12,755 of record SKQM01000068.1, on the reverse strand, counting down.
CCCGCATCGGCCCGATCGACCGGGTCTTCACCCGGATCGGCGCCTCCGACGATCTGGCCTCGGGGCGCTCCACCTTCATGGTGGAGATGACCGAGGCCGCGAACATCCTGCACAACGCGGGGCCGGAGAGCCTGGTGTTGATGGACGAGGTCGGACGCGGCACCAGCACCTCGGACGGTCTCGCGCTGGCTCTCGCCTGCGCCGAGCGGCTGGCACGCCACAACCGTTCGCTAACCCTGTTCGCGACCCATTATTTCGAGCTCACCGCGCTGGCCGAGCGCGAGCGGGGCGTCGCCAACGTGCACACGGACGCGATCGAGCATCGCGACACCGTGGTCTTCCTGCACCAGATCCAGGAGGGTCCCGCAAACCAGAGTTACGGGCTGCACGTCGCTGCGCTGGCGGGGGTGCCGGCACCCGTGCTGCGGCGGGCGCGCCAGCACCTCGCCGAACTCGAGGCCCGTGCGCTGGCCGCCGAATCCCCGCCCCAGCTGGGGCTGTTCACCACCCCGGCGGCCCAGGCTGCACCCGGGCCCGGAGACCGGCTGGTGGAGGAACTGCAAACCCTGGATCCGGACCAACTGACGCCGCGCGAGGCGCTGGACGCGCTGTACCGGTTGCGCGAACTCCTGGACTGAGCCCGCCGCCAGAGGTCGCCCCCGCAGCCCCCAGGCACCATGGGAGCGGCTTCCAGCCGCGATGCTCCCCGGCGGTTTCCGACAGCCCGCGTGCGTGTTCGCGCCGGATCGAAGATCTGGCGTTAGAATGCGGCCGCGAAGTACAGTGCCGGCTATTCGAAACGGAGACCCGTATGACCTACGTCGTTCTTGAGAACTGCATCAAGTGCAAGTACACGGACTGTGTCGAAGTCTGCCCGGTGGACTGCTTTCACGAGGGTCCGAACTTCCTCGTCATCGATCCCGACGAGTGCATCGACTGCACCCTGTGCGAACCGGAGTGCCCGGCCGAGGCCATCGTGCCCGAGGACGATGTGCCCGAGGGACAGGAGGCCTTCGTCGAGCTGAACGCCGAACTCTCGCGATCATGGCCGGTGATCACCACCCGCAAGGACCCTCTCCCCGACGCCGAGGAGTGGGACGGGAAACCGGACAAGCTCAAGTACCTGGAACGCTGACCGGGAAAGCGCCGGTCAGATCAAGGGGTCGACCAGCGGCAGTGACGGCAGTGCTTCGCGCACCCGGAATTGATGCCCCTGCGTCAGGCAGAATCCCAGCCACTTGAACAGGAAGCGGTTGTGCCGCCAGCGGCAGGCCAGCCCCGGCACGCCGGTGCGCGCATCCAGGCTCAGATCCTCCCCACGGCGGCGGCAGTAGCGGCCGACGACTTCGGCCTGGCGCGCGTCGTGGAACATCCGGATGGTGAGGTCGGGCTGCCGCCGGAGGCGCTCCCCGCTTCCGAACTCGTAGGTCAGCCGCAGCTTCGTGGTGTAGGGGGTGCGCTCAAGCACGGTCAGGTGCAGATCCGAAGCGCCGGATACCAGCGACACCTTTGTTCCCGTCAGCGCGTCCAGGTCCGGACACAGGCGTCGCAGACGCAGGTAATTGCTCTCGTAAAGCTCCATCAGCGCGGCGAAGCTCGCCTGACGCGGATTCAGATGGGCCGGCAATGGACGTTCCAGGATCATGCGCCGCAGTGTAATGCCTTGCGGGGTTTCGGGCACACAGAGCCCCTGTTCGCATCCGGTCAAATTGCAGGGGGCCGGGCAATGGTTCTCTGGCAAGACACTCGCCCCCAATTTCTGCTAATTTCACGAGCGAAGACTTTGCGTCCACATCACTGCACCCCGCCCAGGCCAGGGACTTGAAGCGCACATGGAAATCAGAGTCGTAGCGACCCGCCCGTTCACGGACCAGAAACCCGGCACCTCCGGCCTGCGCAAGCAGGTTTCCCACTTCCGAAAGCCGCACTATCTCGAGAACTTCGTCCAGAGCATCTTCATCAGCCAGCAGGGGCTGCGCGGCAGCGAAATGATCCTCGGGGGCGACGGGCGCTTCTTCAACCGAGAGGCCGTGCAGGTCATCCTGCGCATGGCGATCGCCAACGAGATCCGCAAGGTGACCGTGGGCCTCGGGGGCATCCTATCGACCCCGGCGGCCAGCCACCTGATCCGTACCCGGGGTGCCGCCGGCGGCATCGTGCTTTCGGCCAGCCACAACCCGGGCGGCCCGACCGGCGATTTCGGCATCAAGTTCAACGTGGCCAACGGGGGCCCCGCGCCGGAATCGGTCACGGGTGCGATCCACGCAGCGAGTCTCGAACTCGATCACTACCGGATCGCTCGCGCCCCGCACGTGGACATCGACCACGTTGGACGCCAGCACGTCGGCGAGATGGAGGTCGAGGTGGTCGATCCCGTGCACGACTACGCTGACCTGATGGAATCGCTGTTCGACTTCCCTGCGATGCGCGCCCTGCTCCAGTCCAAATCCTTCAGCATGCGCTTCGACGCGATGCACGCGGTCACCGGACCCTACGCGCAGGCGATCCTGGAACAGCGCCTCGGTGCGCCGGCGGGCACGGTGATGCGCAAGGAACCGCTGGCGGATTTCGGGGGGCGGCATCCCGATCCCAACCTCACGCACGCACGCGAGCTCGGCGAACTGATGTACGGGCGCGACGCGCCGGATTTCGGCGCCGCATCGGATGGCGACGGGGACCGCAACATGATCCTTGGCACCGGCTTCTTTGTGAGTCCCAGCGACAGCCTTGCGGTGATGGCGGCCAATGCCCACCTGATCCCGGCCTACCAAGCCGGACTCAAGGGCGTCGCCCGCAGCATGCCCACCAGCCAGGCGGTCGATGCGGTCGCAGAGGCACTTGGTATCCCCTGCTACGAGACGCCGACCGGCTGGAAGTTCTTTGGCAATCTGCTGGACGACGGCCGCATCACGCTTTGCGGAGAAGAAAGCTTCGGGACCAGTTCCGACCACGTTCGCGAGAAGGACGGCCTCTGGGCAGTGCTGTTCTGGCTGAACCTGATCGCGGCCCGCGGCCAGTCGGTTGCGACCATCGTCCGCGAGCACTGGCAGCATTTCGGCCGGCACTACTATACGCGGCACGACTACGAGGAGATCGAAACCGATCGTGCGGAGGAACTGATGACCCGGTTGCGTGCCGCCCTGTCCGAAATGCCAGGCAGAAGCTTCGGCTCCCTGCGGGTGCGCGCGGCGGACGACTTCAGTTACCGGGACCCGGTGGACGACAGTGTCAGCGCCGGCCAGGGCCTGCGGATGCTGTTCGAGGACGGCGCCCGGATCGTGTTCCGGCTCTCCGGAACCGGCACTCTGGGAGCGACCCTGCGTGTCTACCTGGAACGCCACGAAACCCGTCCCGACCAGCTGGACGAAGACAGCCAGGCCGCGCTGGCGCCACTGATCGAAATCGCCGAGTCCGTTGCCGATATCCGGAACCTCACCGGCAAGGAAGCCCCCGACGTGATCACCTGACGATCATCGCGTGACACGCTAATCGGGGACGTGACACCCGCTCAAAAGGTATTGGCCACCCGCTCGACACCGGGCGCACGCGAGCGGACCAGGCGCTCGACTACGTTCTTCAGATCCAGCGTCGACCGCGGGCAGCCGACGCAGGCACCCTTCAGCCGCACCTGTACCGTACGCCCGTCCAGTCCCATGTATTCGATATCGCCGCCATCCTGCATCAGGATCCTGCGCGCCTCTTCCACCGCCTGACGCACCGCGGATTCGTCGATCGGGCCGTCCGCGGGTTCATCCGCCGCCTGGCGCAGGGCGAAGGTCTGGGCGCGGTCCAGCCGCAGCGCGAGCTCGGGGTCCACCGCCTCGATCGCGTCGAGCTCGTCTTCGCTGTAGACGTGGTCCGGGTCATCGCTCAGCAGATGCTCGACCTCGGCCATGTTCTTCGGGCTGTTCATGCGCTGCGCTCCGCGCCTGGAAACGCTCTGGAGTATAGCAACAGCCTGCTGGCTGGCCGCCTGAAGCCGCGCGCCAAGGCCGGGTTTCCCGGGCGCCTCCACCGGCCAGCGCAGGCGCACCCGCATGCGTCGGAAGTCCTCCGGGTGCATGCGCCGGCAGGGCAGCCAGAGGACACCGGAACGACCCGTCTCACGGGCGTGCCAGACCAGCACCACCACCCGCGCACTGACGCGGCTGTCCGGACCGATCTCGATCGGGACGCGCCGTTCCTCCTTCAGACCACCCTGCGTGGCCAGCCACCACTGCCCTTCGGCGTCGCAACCCAGCCAGTCCCATCGGGGCGTCCGCGCGTGGAAGGTCCAGCCCGCAGCGAGGGCGGCCGCGAACAGGGTGGTCACCGCGAGCCAGGGCCCACTGCTCAGCAGGGTGTGGACGACTACGGAAAGCGCGACACCGGACAGCGCCAGCACCGCCAGGAAAGGCAGGATCCGGTCAGTCCGAAGCGCGAGCCGCAGTGGCGGCGCGGATGAGCGGGACAAGCCGGGCTATGCCCGCGTCCACGGTGTGCTGGCGCCCCAGCACCAGGTCCAGAAGCAGGTTGTCCGGGTATCCCAGCAAGCGCTCGAAGGCATCGCGACCCTCCTGGTCAAGTTCGTCATATCCATGTTCGAGAAAACAACCGAGCAACAGATCGTTTTCCAGCATGCCGCGCCGGCAGCGCCAGCGCGTCTGCGCATCGGGCAAGGTCATCGGTTTCTACCCGCGGGCCGTCGAAGCGTTCACACCGAGCGCTTGATCATGGTCCGGCGGATGTCCCCGATCGCCTTCGAGGGATTCAACCCCTTCGGACAGACCTGGGTGCAGTTCATGATGCCGTGGCAACGATACAGGCTGTAGGCGTCGTCCAGGCGCTGCAACCGGTGCTCGGTCGCCTGGTCGCGGCTGTCCTGGATGAAGCGCGCGGCCTGCAGCAGCGCGGCAGGCCCGAGGAAGCGTTCGGGGTTCCACCAGTACGAGGGACAGGACGCGGAGCAGCAGCCGCAGAGGATGCATTCGTACAGGCCATCGAGCCGATCGCGGTCCTCCGGGCTCTGGTGACGCTCCACCTCCGGTTCCGGGGACTCGTTGATCAGCCAGGGCTCGGCTTCCCGATACTGGTGGTAGAAATTGTCCATGTCGACGATCAGATCCCGAATCACCGGCATGCCCGGAAACGGGCGGAGAACGATCGGCGCCTTCAGATCCTTTAACGGGGTGATGCAGGCCAGGCCGTTCGTCCCGTTGATGTTCATGCCGTCGCTGCCGCAAACCCCGTGCTGGCAGGACCGCCGGAACGACAGGCTGTCGTCCTGCTCCTTCAGCAGCAGCAGTGCGTCCAGCAGCATCATTCCGGGCTCGATCAGATCGTCCGCAAGCGTGAAATCCTGCATGTAGGGCGCGCTGTCGGTTTCCGGGTTGAAGCGGTAGATAGAAAATTCCATGCGGATTCCTCGCAGCGGCGGTTCAATACACCCGTTCCTTCGGTGGGAAGGATTCGACCGTCACCGGCTGCGTGCGCACCGGCTTGTAGTCCATCGCGTCGTCCTGCAACGAGTACAGCGAGTGCTTCAGCCAGCGCTCGTCGTCCCGGTCGGGAAAATCCATGCGGCTGTGCGCGCCCCGGCTCTCCTCCCGCCCGAGCGCGGAGCAGATCGTGGCCATCGCACAGTCCATCAGGTTCTCGAGTTCCATCGCCTCGACACGGGCGGTGTTGAAGGTCCGGCTGTGGTCACGGATCACCGCATTGTCGATGCGCTCGCGCAGGGCGCGGAGCTTGGTCACGCCCTCCCGCATCACCTCGGCGGTGCGGAAGACCCCGCAGTGATCCTCCATCACCTTGCGCAATTCGCGCCGCAGCGGCTCCACCGCCTCGCCGTCACCCTTGCGGTCCCAGCGGGCCAGCCGCGCCAGTGCCTGATCCACCGACTCCTGATGCAAGGGACGGTGGAGGCGGTTTTCCTCCAGAAATTCGAGGATGTGGTTGGCCGCGGCCCGGCCAAACACGAGGATGTCGAGCAGTGAATTGCCGCCCAGCCGGTTGGCGCCGTGCACCGACACGCAGGCGGTCTCTCCGGCGGCGTACAGACCCGGTACCGGGTCCTCTGGTGTGTCCTTCACCGGCACCACCACCTGCCCGTCCCGGTTGGTGGGAATCCCACCCATGCTGTAGTGACAGGTCGGGAACACGGGAATCGGCTTCTCGATAGGGTCGAGGCCGAGGAAGGTCAGACTCATTTCCCGGATCCCGGGAAGCTTCTTCATGATGGTATCCGCACCCAGGTGGCGCAGATCCAGCAGTGCGTGATCCTTGTTTCGCCCGCAGCCGCGCCCCTCGCGCACCTCGATCGCGATCGCCCGGCTGACCACGTCGCGCGAGGCCAGATCCTTGACCTTCGGCGCGTAACGCTCCATGAACCGTTCACCCTGGTCGTTGATCAGGAAGCCGCCCTCCCCGCGCGCGCCCTCGGTGATCAGCATCCCGCGCCCGGCGATGCCGGTGGGGTGGAACTGCACGAACTCCATGTCTTCCAGCGGCACCCCGGCGCGCAGCGCCATCGCCATGCCGTCCCCGGTATTGCTGAGTGCGTTGGTGTTGGTGCGGAAGATCTGCCCGGCCCCGCCGGTGGCGATCAGGGTGGTCTTGGCCTCGATCACGATCGGCTCGCCCGACAGGATCTCGAAGGCGACCACGCCGAGGACGTGACCCGCGTCGTCCTTGATCAGGTCGATCGCGAAATACTCGTCGAAGAAGTGCGTGCGTGCGCGCAGGTTCTGCTGGTACAGCGAGTGCAGGATCGCGTGCCCGGTGCGGTCGGCCGCCGCGCAGGTTCGTGCCGCCTGTTCCTTGCCGAAGTGCTGGCTCTGGCCTCCGAACGCACGCTGGTAAATGCCCCCGTCGTCGAGCCGTGAAAACGGTACCCCGAAGTGCTCGAGTTCGTAGACGACCTTGGGCGCGGCGCGGCACATGTACTCGATCGCGTCCTGGTCGCCGAGGTAGTCGGAGCCCTTCACCGTGTCGAACATGTGCCAGTGCCAGGAGTCCGGCAGCACATTGGCGAGCGCGGCGTTTACGCCCCCCTGCGCGGCAACGGTGTGCGAACGCGTCGGGAAGACCTTGGACACCACCGCCACGCGGGCGTCGGCGTTGGACAGCTGCAGGGCGGCACGCAGGCCTGCGCCGCCGGCACCGATGATCAGCGCGTCGAATTTCCGTGTCGTCAGTTTCATCGCAGCGCCGCCTCGATCAGGATCCAGAGGGCCCACAGGCCCAGCATCAGGAACACGATGGCCACGGTCGCGAGAGCCGTCAGGCGGACGACGAACGACCGCACGTAGTCAAGGATCACGTCACGCAGCCCCACCCACGCGTGCAGCAGCATCAGCACGATGAACGTGGCGGTTGCCAGCCAGACCACCGGGTGCGCGATCAGACCCAGCCAGGCGGCGTGGTCCGCTGGCGGCCGGGCAAGGAGCAGCGCGACTGCCAGGAAGACATACAGACCTGCGTAGATCGCGGTAATGCGTTGCAGCAGCCAGGCGCGCTGCCCGCTCAGCACGCTCACAGGAACATCACCCAGAGGAGGATCGCCGCGACGATCCCGGCGATCAGTGCGGACCAGGCAGTGTCGCGACCGCCCTTGCGTGTTTCACCGACTCCGACTTCGACCAGCAGGAAGCGGATTCCGACGAAGAAGTGGTGCATCAGCAGCCACAGCCAGCCCAGCAGCAGCAGGAGCCCGAGCGGATGACGCAACAGCCCGAGAGCCTGTTCGAAGCCCTCGGGACCTGCGAGCGATCGCTGGAACAACCAGAACACCAGAGGGATCGAAACGATCAGCAGGACGCCCGTGATGCGGTGAAGAATCGACACGAGTGCGTTGACGGGAAGGCGGATCTTGGTCAGATCAAGAAAGACCGGACGGACCTGGCTGGTCATGCACTTCTCCTCATCCTTACGCGGCCTGCGGAACCATCTGACACCCGCCTGGCTCTTCGTCTACTATGACGCTGGTTGGTTCCTGAGTATAGCGATTTGCGCGAGGTATGATGCAATGCGGGACGACTGGAAAAGACACCTGCTCAACACCGGCGCGGAATTCGAGGGGGACCGGCTTCGCGACTACGGCAACGCCGAGCGTGAGCGGAGCATGGCGGTCAACGGCGACGTGATCTGCGACCTCTCGCACCGCGGTCTGCTCGAGGTGCGCGGCAAGGATGCGCAGTCGTTCCTTCAAGGCCAGTTCGGAAACGACCTCCGTGAGGTCACCGACACCCACTCACAGATCTCCAGCTACTCGAGTCCCAAGGGCCGGGCCTACGCGGTGTTCCGGGTGTTTCTGGACCGCGGCGCCTACCTGCTGGAGATGAACCCCGAGCCGCTCGAACCCGTGCGCAAACGTCTCAGCATGTTCGTGATGCGCGCCGACGTGGTGATCGAGAACGCGGAGGACTCGCGCATCCGCTTCGGACTCTCCGGCCCCAGCGCCGAAAGGCAGTTGGAGGAGACCCTCGGCGCCTTCCCCTTAGAGGTCGACGAGGTGATGACCCGAAACGAACTGTCGATCGTGCGGGTTCCCACGATGATGCATCCGCGTTTCGAATTCGCCGGCGAGATCGATGCCTGCCGCGCGTTGTGGAACGACCTGAACGTACACAGTGCGCCAGTGGGCCCCAATGGCTGGAGGCTGCTGGATATCCTCGCCGGCATCCCCGCGATCTACCCCGACACCAGCGAGGCCTTTGTGCCACAGATGGTCAACCTGCACGCGCTCAACGGAATCAGCTTCAGCAAGGGCTGCTACCCCGGCCAGGAGGTGGTCGCGCGCATGCACTATCTGGGCAAGCTCAAGCGCCGGATGTACCGGCTGGCCATCGAGGGAGAGGAACTGCCGGTTCCGGGCAGCCCGGTATTCCAAGCCGGCGGTGACCCGGGTCAGCCCGATGGTGAAATCGTCGATGCAGTGCTGCACCCGGACGGCCTCTATGCAGCCCTCGCAGTAATACAGATCGCCGCCGCCGAGCACCCCCTGCACTGGGGTTCTCCAGACGGGCCGGTGGCTCACGTGATCCCCCTTCCCTACACGATGCCCGGGAGCGCCTGACCACCATGCGGTTCCTTTTCTTCTTTTTCGTGCTGATCCTGCTCGCACTCTGGGCCGCCTTCTTCAGCCGCCCCAACAACCCGAAGCTCTCCAACATTCTCTACGCCGTGGCCGGCGTGCTCGCGCTGCTTTTCGTGATCGGGTATCTGCGCCTCGACGGGTACTTCTGAGGCAGTGCGGTGCCGGCCGAACAGGGCCCCGGCTCCAGCCCCCTGCGCGCGGCGCTCGCCGTGCCCGACCGGCCGCCTCGTGGAACGCCCCGACCACCATTGTCAGGGACCGCGAGGCGCGCCAGACTTCGCATAAAATTCACCCAAACGGAAGCGTGTGATGACACCGACTGCAGTACAGGACATCCGCAACGTCGCCCTACTCGGACATGCCGGGAGCGGCAAAACCACCCTGCTGGAGGCCCTGCTGGCGGCCGCGGGGGAGATCGAGAATCCCGGACAGGTCGAACGCGGCGACACCCTCAGCGACCAGGACCCACTGGAAAAATCCATGGGTCACTCGCTGAGCACGACCCTGGCTCACATGGAATGGGCGGGCCACTGGATCAACCTGCTCGACACCCCTGGACTTCCCGATCTGCTCGGCCGCTCACTGCTGGCGCTGCCGGCCGTGGAGACGGCTGCGGTGGTGGTCAACGCCAATGCCGGGATCGAGGCGGTCACCCGCAAGGTCATGGAGGCGGCCACCGACAAGTGCCGCATGATCATCGTGAACCGGATCGACGGCGAGGAACTGGATCTGGCCGCTTTGATGCAGTCCATCACAGACACATTCGGTCCCGAGTGCCTGCCGATCAACCTGCCGGCCCCGGGCGGCGCGGGCGTAATCGACTGCTTCTTCCAGCCGGATGAGAGTGCGGCCACGGCCTTCTCCAGCGTGGCCGATGCCCACGAAGCAATCGTCGACCAGGTGGTGGAACTGGACGAGGATCTGATGAGCCGCTATCTCGAACAGGGGCAGTCACTGGATCCCGAACAACTGCACGACCCCTTCGAACAGGCCCTGCGCGAGGGACACCTGATACCGGTGTGTTTCGTCTCGGCCAAGACCGGAGCGGGAATCCGCGAACTCCTGGACATCCTCGGCCGCCTGATGCCGGATCCCACCGAGGGCAACCCACCGCACTTCGTGAAGGGCGAGGGAGCTTCCGCGAAACCCGTCGACGTGGCACCCGACCCGGATCGCCACGTGATTGCTCACGTGTTCCAGGTTCAGAACGACCCGTTTCGCGGGCACCTGGCCCTGTTCCGGGTACATCAGGGCACCATGACCTCGAACACCCAGTTGTTCATTGGCGACGCGCGCAAGCCCTTCAAGGCGGCGCACCTCCTCAGGCTGCAGGGCCGCGACCAGGTCGAGACCGCGCGCGCGGTGCCTGGCGACATCTGCGCGGTGGCGCGTATCGACGAGATCCATCGGGACGCGGTGCTGCACGACTCGCACGACGAGGACTACTACCACCTGCTCCCGCCGCCCTATCCGAAGCCGGTGTTTGGCCTCGCGCTGCTGCCGCGCAAGCACGGCGACGAGCAGCGCCTGTCGGAGGCGCTGCCGCGGATGCTCGACGAGGATCCCTGCATCGAGGTCGGCTTCGAGGCCCAGACACGTCAGACGGTCGTCCGCGGTCTCGGCGCACTGCACCTGAAACTGCTGATGGATCAGTTGGCGAGCCGTTGGAATCTCCAGCTCGACACCGCCACGCCGGCGATCCCGTATCGCGAGACCATCACCGGCAACGCCGAAGCCCGCTACCGGCACAAGAAACAAAGCGGTGGATCGGGACAGTTCGGGGAGGTGGCACTGCGCATCGAGCCCCTGCCCCGAGGCGACGGCTTCGAATTCCAGGACGAGGTCAAGGGCGGCACCATCCCGGGCAACTTCATGGGCGCGGTCCAGAAGGGGGTGCAGCAGGCGTTGGAGGAAGGCGCGGTGGCCGGCTATCCGATCCAGGACGTCCGCGTGACCGTCTTCGACGGCAAGCACCATGCGGTCGATTCCAACGAGATCTCCTTCTCGCTCGCGGCCAAGAACGCGACACTCCAGGCTGCGCGCGGTGCCGGCCCGGTAGTGCTGGAACCGCTGGTGACGGTCAGCGTGAAGGCCGCCGACAGCCACTTCGGTGAAATCAGCTCCGAGTTCTCGACCCGGCGCGGCCGGGTCACGGGAACGGACAGTCCGGCACCGGGATGGATGGTGATCCACGCGCTGGTCCCGATGGCGGAAATGGAAGGCTTCGAGGCCCGGCTGAAGTCGATCTGCGCCGGAGACAGTGAGTTCGTACTCTCCGGCGGTGAGTACGAACCCGCACCGTACGACGTGCAGTCGCGCCTGGTGCAGGCCCATAACGGACGGGCCGAAGCGCACTGAGATCGTCGCGGCCCCGCCGCCTCCCCAGCCCTCCCCACGAGTGGGGAGGGCGTTTTTGTGTCTCCTTCAACGCTGCCGGCTGAGCAGATCGGGCAGTGCGGAGAGGTCGGTGATCACCGGCACTTCCGGCGTCAGATCCGCCGCCAGCCTGTGTTCTTCCCGCTGCAGGTGAACCGCGCGCAGCCCTGCCCCGCTGGCACCCAGCGTATCTTCGCTCCAGGAATCACCGACGTGGACGGCCTGATCCGGTCGTGCATCGAAGTGCCGGAGTGCGGCATGGAACATCGCGGCATCCGGCTTCGCCGCGCCCGCCTCGGCCGCGATCACGACGGCGTCGACGGCCGGCAGCAGTCCGAGACCCTCACAGACGGGAAACAGACGGGAATCGAAGTTGGAGACGATGGCGAGTTTCAGCCCGGCGCGGCGTAGCGCCGCCAGCGTCGGAGACACTTCCGGGTAGAGCTGCCAGACGGCGGCATCCGCGAACAGGGTGTAGATTTCGGCGAAGAAGGCTTCGAAATCCATCGGGCCCAGTCCCGCGAACACCCGCTCCACCAGCAGCCGCCACCAGTCCCGATCGACGCGGTCGTTGAATTCACGGTCGCCGGGCCGATACGCGGGGCTTGGCATCTCGGAAAACCGCTGGTGGAACCGGCGCTCCAGCCGATCCGCAAGGGCCGTGGCCGGAGCAAGACCGTGCGCGAGCGCATGCTCTGCATACAGCGCGCCGAGCGGAGCGCGCAGGTGGAACAGCGTGCCCGCCGCGTCCAGGCAGACAAGGCCGATGCCGTGATTGTGCGGCGCGTCTGCGCGCGGGCGGTCAGTGGTGGCCAAAGCGGAAAAACAGGTTGAGGCAGGCCCGTGGGCGATCAGTCCCGGGTCTGGCCCCGGGTCGGTACGGCCGGGGTCTCCCGGCGCGATCCATCCTTCTCGCGCAGCACCCGGGGGGTGTTCTTCGCGGGATCGCTGAAAACGAAGCGTCCGGACAGCACGCAACCCTTCATGCCGGGCTCACAAAGACGCCCCAGCACCCGCTGGCACTCTCCCCGCAACTCGTGAGGACAACCCCAACCACCCATGTTTCACCCGAGGCTCTGCATCCATCTGCCAATGTATCACGAGACCGGTCCGCAGCTTTGCCGATGGAAGGCCGCCCTGGGAGGACGCGAGCCCTCTCGGAGACCTCGCCGCTGGCGGCAACCCCGGTCGCCCAGAGGGCTGGCCTCCCACAAAGGGATCCGGCCCCGGCCACACCATTGTGGGAGGCGAGCCCTCTCGGCGACTTCTGTGCTGACAGCAAGCCCGGTCGCCCAGGGGGGCT
>SKQM01000053.1 GCA_007119005.1 Thioalkalivibrio sp. | reverse complement strand
TCAGGCGGGCGGTGTAGTCGGTCACCGTCTCGTGCGGCTCGCGGGGCAGGCCATGCCGGCGCAGGCGCCGCGACAGCCGGTCGAGCGCCCGCTGCGCCGGGTCGCGCGTGTCCCCCGGCCGGCGCGCCAGTGCGAACAGGCCGGCGGCCAGTCCCAAGGTGCCGAACGAGACCCCCAGCGCAATCAGAACACTGCGCCAGTCGGTGACATCGAGCCCGAAGCGGGCGAACAGGTCGCGCTGACGTTCGGGGTCGAAGGCGAGGACCAGGCTCTCCCAGCGGAAAGTCGCGAGGTCATGCCAGTCCGACAGGCGCAGCCGCCACTGGACCGTCCAGGGCAGGCCGGAGCGGCGCAGGAACGCCGGGGCATCGATGTCGTCACCGAACAGTCCGCTCAGGCCCGTTTCGATGCGTTCCGGCGCGATGGCGGCCGTGGGGTCGATGCGTATCCAGCCCGCATCCTCGAGCCACACCTCGGTCCAGGCATGCGCGTCGGCGTAGCGCAGCCGGAGGTAGTTGCCGGTATCCATCCACTGCCCGCCCTGAAAGCCGGTGATGACCCGGGCCGGGATGCCGGCGGCCCGCATCAGCACCGCGAACGCGGAGGCGTAGTGCTCGCAATATCCCGCCTGCGTCTCGAACAGGAAGTGGTCGGTGCGGTCACCCCGCAGCAGCGGGGGTCGGAGGGTGTAGCGGAACGGTTCGCCGGCGAAGAGTTCCAGCGCCGCGTTGATGACAGCGCGGTCGTCATCGCCGTGCATCGCCCGCCAGAGTCCCGCCTGCACGCGGGTGCGGGCCGCGGCGTTGTCGGGTAACGCCAGCGCCCGTGCGCGTTCGGCGTCCGCTAACGGCAGCGCTGGCGGTCCATCCAGGCGGGCGGTGGCGGAGTACTGCACCCGGGTGTCGATGCGGTCGCGTTGCACCACCTGCAGGTTGTCGAGCAGGCGCGCCTGCGCCGGAAGGGAAGCCGGAAAGTCGAGTACAGGGAGGTAGCGTGCGCGCGTGGGCTCCAGCGTCACCGTGTAGGCCACGTCGCCTGCGTCCCCGGGGAGTACCGGGATTTCGGGGCGGTCGCGATCGGTCCGCCAGCCGCGCCCGTCGAAATCGGTCATCACCAGGGCGCGCCAGTATTGCAGACTGGAGGGCGGGACCGGCCCGTCGAAGCGCACCCGCATTGCCGTGGCTTCGTTCTCCAGCAGCTGGGCGATGTCGCCCGGCTCGAGACGGTCGGAAAGTCCGGTCTGACCCGCCGGATCCTCGTGGGGGCTGCCCCAGATCGGCCCCGGGATGCGTGGGAACACGAGGAACAGGATCAGCATGATCGGCAAGGCGTGCACCAGCATCATGGCGGAAGAGCGGGCGAGGCGACGGAAGGGCAGGGGCCTGCCTCCGTGCACCTGGATCAGGGCTGCGGTGATCAGCCAGGCCGACACCAGCGAGTACGCCGCGATCAGCATGGACTGGTTGAAAAAATAGGTCGTGACCACGACGAAATAGGCGAGGAACAGTGTGATCACCACGTCGCGTTCCGAGCGGATTTCCAGCAACTTCAGCGCGACCATCACGAGTAGCAGCGCCGTGCCCGCCTCCTGGCCGAATACCGTGCCGAACTGGCTGAAAGTCAGCGTGCCGGCCGCGAATACCAGTGGGACGAGGACCCAGCGCGGCGGCAGCCGGGCGTAGCCTTCGTGGATGATCAGCCGCCACAGCAGGGCCACGGCAAGCAAGGCCATCACCCACGGTGGCTGTTCCCAGGCATGGGGAAGCGCCGCGACCGGCACGGCCACGAGCAGAAGCCACAGGCCTGGCAACGACTCCGGCCGGACCGCCCGGGTGGCCCTGAATGCGATCATGCCGTCGAAGGCTCCGGAAGCCCGAAGACCGCCAGCGCCTTCAGGCAGCGCGCGAGGTGATCGGGTCCCGTGTCGGGGCCGATCCGGCTGCCCGGCAGCCGCAATCCGTATGGTTGTCCCTCGGCATTCGCCTCCAGCACGCTGTGGCACAGTGCGGAAAGCCGGGTTTCCGGGTCGGTGACCGGGATGCCATCCCAGTCCAGCCAGACCGGCGCCGCGTCGCCGGAGCCGGTGTCCCGCACGAAAAGCTGCCCGCTGCGGGCGACGGCCTTCCAGGCGATCCGGTTCGGGGAATCGCCGGGCCGATATTCGCGGATCTCGTCAGGCGTCGCTTCGGACCGGGCGGCGTTTGCGGTCTGTTCCCCTTCGCGGTCATCGCCGGTCAGGGTTGTCGCGTCGATGGCGACAGGAACCGGGTAGACCAGGATCTCGGTGTCCAGCGTGAGCCAGGTCCAGGCCTCGAGCAGTCCGAGAGGGTAGCGGGTCGAGAGGCGTTGCCTGGGCAGCCGGTACAGGCCCCGTGGCCGAGGCTCGAGTGCGACCGAGACGTCTGTCGAACCACCCGGCTCCAGAAAGGCCGGCCGGCTCGGTGTATCCGCCGTCGCCAGTTGGATGGCCTCGCGGGGTCTCGCGTCCCGCTCCTCGAGCCGCAGGGTCAGCAGCGGTGCCGTACCGGCGAAGACCGGTTCGACCGGGAGTACGGTGACCCGCAGGCCCAGCAGGTTGCGATGGGTGTACCACATCGCGTTGTGTCCGATGCCGACGACCAGGAAGGTCAGCAGGAAGGCCATGTTGTTGGAGTAGTTGATCGACCCGAGCAGCATCACTAGCAGGATCGCCAGCAGCATGTAACCCTGCCGGGTGGGCAGGATGTAGACCCGATCGCGCCCGATCAGCGCACTCCGCCCATCCGCACGGTGCTTCCGCGTGACCCAGCGGATGAAGTCCTCGCGCAGGCGGG
Organism: Thioalkalivibrio sp.; assembly: GCA_007119005.1. GTDB lineage: Bacteria > Pseudomonadota > Gammaproteobacteria > Ectothiorhodospirales > Ectothiorhodospiraceae > Thioalkalivibrio. The sequence continues at coordinate 905 of SKQM01000053.1, read as the reverse complement.
TCCAACCGGAGGCGGATCCGGTTCCGCCGCGCTTCAGTTCGCCGGGACGCATTCGAGGAGCCGGGCCACGGTGACGCTTCCCGGTTCGGCCTCGCGCGAGACCACCCGGTGCATGGCGACCACCGGAACCACCGCACGCACGTCATCAGGGGTCACGAAGTCCCGGCCGTCGATCAGCGCCCAGGCCCGCGCGGCCTGCAGCAACCCGAGCCCCGCGCGCGGCGACAGGCCGCTGCGGAACAGCGACGAGTCCCGGCTCGCCCGGAGCAGGGCCTGCACGTAATCCAGCAACGCCGGGCGCGCGGTGATCCGGGATACTGCGCGCTGCCACTCGAGCAGGGTCTCGGGTCCGGCCTCGGCGCCGAGCGGATCCGTACTGTCGGTTCGGCCGCCCCCTTCCAGCAGCGCGCGCTCGGCCTCCGGAGTGGGAAAGCCGAGCTCGATGCGCATCAGGAACCGGTCCAGCTGGGATTCGGGCAGTGGATGGGTGCCGATCTGCTCGGTCGGATTCTGGGTGGCGATTACGAAGAAGGGGTCGGGCAGGCTGTGCGTGCGCCCATCGACACTGACCTGTCGCTCCTGCATCGCTTCCAGCAGCGCACTCTGCGTTTTCGGTGGCGCACGATTCACTTCGTCGGCCAGCAGCACCTGCGCGAAGATCGGTCCCGGGTGAAACTCGAAGCAGGATCGGGCCTGGTCGAACACCGACACGCCGACCACGTCACCCGGCAGCAGATCGCTGGTGAACTGGATCCTGCGATAATCGAGGCCCAGCACCTGCGCCAGTGCATGAGCCAGTGTAGTCTTGCCGACCCCAGGACGGTCTTCGATCAGCAGATGGCCGTTCGCAAGCAGGCACACCAGCGCAAGCCGGACGGCCTGCGGTTTGCCCAGCAGCACGCGGT
>SKQM01000075.1 GCA_007119005.1 Thioalkalivibrio sp. | reverse complement strand
GCGGCTGCTCGCGGGTGGTGCGGCCAGGGTGTGGTCATCATCGCTGCCGGTACGCCCTGCAGGCATCTTATTTCCGAAGCCGCGGGCATGGAACCGTGATGCTCTTCGCTGCCGCCTTCGCTGGCGGCGCGCTGATCCTGCACCTGCTGCCGGGGATCCCCGCCTGGCCCTGGATGGGTCTCACGGCACTGGCAATCATTGTGATGTGGAACCGGGTGCTGCGGATCCCGGCCGGTTTCCTGCTTGGTCTGTCGCTCGCCGGCGCGCAGGCGCAGGGATGGTTGGAGCGCGCGATTCCTACGGAGATGACCGGTGCCGAGGTCGTGGTGGTGGGCGCAGTCGCCAGCCTCCCGGATCACTCCCCGAGACGCACTCGGATGGTTCTTCGCGTTATTGAGATCATCGACGCGCCACCCGGGTTCCGGGCCGAGCGCCTGCGCGTAACCGTCTTCCCGGCGCAGCCACGGCTCGAGGCGGGAGACGTGCTCCGCGTGAAGCTGAGGCTCCGGCCGCCGCGCGGCCTACACAATCCGTCCGGCTTCGATTATGCCGCCTGGCTCTACCGCGAGCGAATCCACGGGTTGGCCAGCCTGCGTGGAGAGCCGGAATGGCTGGAGGTCGAGGGGCGTCCGGCGGTGCCGGTGGCCAGACTGCACCGGTTGCGCGCCGGGATAAGGGACGCGATGCGCACGGCACACCCGGAGGCCGGGCACCCCGGGGTGATGGAGGCGCTGGTGATTGGGGAGCGCGGCGGGATGCAGTCGGAGGAGTGGCGGCTTTTCCTGCATTCGGGGACCAACCATCTGATGGCGATCTCGGGCCTGCACGTGGGGCTGGTGGCAGGCTTCGCCCTGCTGCTGGCACGGGTGGCGTGGCGGCATCAGCGCTGGCTGCGTGGGCGTCTGCCGCTGCGCTGGTTCGCTACGCTGGCAGCGATCGCGGCGGCCGGAGCGTACGCGGCGCTGGCGGGGTTCAGTATTCCGACGCAGCGGGCATTGGTGATGCTGGTGCTGTTCAGTGTCGCGGTTCTGGCCCGTCGGGATCCGCTCTCCTGGCGGGTCTACGCGGCCGCGCTGGTGGCGGTGGTGGCGTTCTGGCCCGCGAGCGTGCTGGCCCCGGGCTTCTGGTTCTCTTTTGGGGCCGTGGCGGTGATCCTGTTGCTGGTGCAGAGCCGGTTGGGCAGTCCTGGGGTCGCGGGATGGCTGCGGATTCAGGTGATTCTCGCGATCGCCCTGCTGCCGCTGAGTCTGGCCTGGTTTCAGCTGGGATCCTGGATCGCCCCGGTCGCAAACCTGGTGGCGGTGCCGGTGGTGAGCTTCCTGGTGCTGCCGTTTCTCCTGCTGGGAGCGGCACTGGCCCTGATCTGGGGTCCGCTCGGGGCGCCGCTGCTATGGTGGGCCGATGCCTGGTTGGCCCTTCTGCTGCGCGTTCTCGCGGCCCTGGTGGATTGGCCGGGTGCGGTGAGTGAGATGGCGGTTGGCTGGCCGGCCGCGGCGCTGGCTGGGGTTGCGGTTCTGCTGCTGTTGCTGCCCAGAGGGCGTCGGCTGGCTCCCTGGATGCTGCTCGCCTGTCTGCCGCTGTTGCTCCCGCAGGCACCCCGACTGTCCGATGGTGACTTTCGCGCGGAGATGCTGGATGTCGGCCAGGGGCTTGCTGCCGTGGTGCAGACCCGAAGCCACACGCTCGTCTATGACGCCGGTCCGGCCTGGGAGGGCGGGTTCGACTCGGGGGCGGCGGTGGTTCTGCCGGCGCTGAGGCGGCTCGGCGTGCGGAGCGTCGACCGGATCCTCGTGAGCCACGAGCACATGGATCACCGCGGCGGCGTGGCGGCCATCCGGGCCGGTCTGCCGGTGGAGCAGGTGTTGAGCCGGCGCGGAGGGCCCGAAGCGGAGGAAGCGGCTTGCGAGGCCGGGTTGTCCTGGGAGTGGGACGGGGTCCATTTCCAGACGCTGCACCCGCCCCCGCACTGGGATCACGGCAATGCCGCGTCCTGTGTGCTTGCGGTCAGAGGACCGCACGGGCGCCTGCTGTTGACCGGTGACCTGGAGGGTCTGGGGGAGAGCGTGCTGGTGCGGTCGTTCGGAGACCGCCTGCGCACAGACGTGCTGCTGGTCCCGCATCACGGAGCCTCCGGAGTTCTCGGGCGTGGGCTGCTGGAGGCGGCGGCGCCTTCGGTGGCCTGGGTGAGCAGCGGGTTCGACAACCGCTTCGGTCACCCTGCGCCGGACGTCCGGGCCCGTCTCGATGGCCAGTGCATACCGCTGTTCGACACGCGCGAGCGGGGTATGGTGTGGCTCGAGACCGCGTCCGAGGGCATCCGGCTGGGACCCGGCAGCCGCGTCGAGCGGCCCCGTTTCTGGCACCCGCCGGTGGCCCGGGTGCCGCCGCTGCCAGCGAGTTGCGCGCCCTTCGCGATCGACTCGCCGCTGCCTCTTCGCGCCGACCGACCCGTTGTAGAATGACCCGATGAACGCCCCCGCCCCAGACACGATTCGCCCGATCCGTTTTGATGACGGGAGACTCCACCTGCTCGACCAGCGCCTGCTGCCGGCCGAGTCCCGCGAGAACACCTATGACGACCCGCAGGCCGTGGCCGAGGCCATCCGGGACATGGTCGTTCGGGGTGCCCCGGCGATCGGGATTGCCGCGGCCTTTGGCGTCGTGTTGGCCTGCCAGAGGGTTCGGGACAGTAGTCCCGCAGCCTGGCGCCCGGCAGTGGCCAAGGCCATCGACCCACTGGCGGCGTCACGCCCGACCGCGGTGAATCTCTTCTGGGCGCTCGACCGGATGCGCGCGGTGATCGACGGCTGCCCGTCGATCGCGGAGGCCTGCTCGGCGACGCTCGCCGAAGCGCAGGCGATGCTGGAGGCGGATATCGCCGCCAACCGACGCATGGGAGCCACCGGTGCGGCCCTGATCGAACCCGGACGCGCGGTTCTGACCCACTGCAACACCGGTTCGCTGGCGACGGGCGGTTTCGGAACCGCGCTGGGCGTGATCCGCTCGGCTTGGGGCGAGGGCCGCGTTACCGAGATCTTCGCCGACGAAACCCGGCCCTGGCTGCAGGGATCGCGCCTGACCGCCTGGGAGTTGCTGCGGGACGGAATCCCGGTACAGCTGCTGTGCGAGGGTGCGGCCGCAAGCCTGCTCCGATCCGGCCGGGTGGGCTGGGTGATCGTCGGGGCGGACCGGATCGCGGCCAACGGGGACGCCGCAAACAAGATCGGCACCTACGGGCTGGCATTGCTGGCCCGGGCACACGGCGTGGGCTTCATGGTGGTGGCTCCGCGCAGTACCATCGACTTCAGGATCGGGGAAGGCGCGGAGATTCCGATCGAGATGCGCGCGGAGTCGGAGGTGCTCGGGCTGGGCGGTCATCCGGTCGCGGCAGCCGGCGCGCGCGCGTGGAACCCGGCCTTCGACGTGACCCCCGCGTCCCTGATCGACGTGATCGTCACCGACCACGGCGCGGTGCACCACCCCGACCGCGAAGGGCTCGCCGTGCTGCAGCGGCGTCCCGGGGATTGACCCGGAAGCCGGCGCGCACCGCAATGCCCGCCATATGGTAGGATTGCGGGTTTACCACCCCCGGAAATCCCCACACGCCGATGGCTGAATTCGCCAAGGAAATCCTCCCGGTCAATCTCGAGGACGAGATGCAGCAGTCCTACCTCGATTACGCGATGAGCGTGATCGTGGGTCGGGCGCTTCCAGACGTCCGCGACGGATTGAAGCCGGTACACCGGCGCG
>SKQM01000086.1 GCA_007119005.1 Thioalkalivibrio sp. | reverse complement strand
TGAATCGCGCCGCGACCGTGCCGGCCTGCTGCAGCAACTGGCCAACCTCCCGCGCCACCCGGAATCCGTGCCGATCAACCAGCTGGTGCAGGTCGAGGGCACCCCATTGCACGGGACCGAGCCCCTGGACCCGTTCGAATTCGTCCGCACCGTCGCAGTGGCCCGCATTCTGATGCCGCGCTCCCACGTGCGCCTCTCCGCTGGCCGCACGGACATGAGCGACGAGATGCAGGCCCTGTGCTTCCTCGCTGGCGCCAACTCCATCTTCTATGGCGAGCGCCTGCTCACCACACCCAACCCGGAGACGGACCGCGATCGAAACCTGTTCACCCGCCTGGGGATCCAGCCCGAAGCCGCGCAGGAATCTGCAGCCATCGCGGCAGCACAGGCCGAATCGCCGGCCCGTGTGCAGCACGGCTGATCCGTTCCGTCAGGAAGCACTGGTTTCTTGAGGGCACCTTTCGAACAGCGACTGCACGAGCGACTGAACGCCGCACATGCCGCAGGACGCTGGCGCGCGCCGCGGACACTGGAGGGCGCACAGTCGCCCGACCAGGTGATCGACGGACGCCGGGTGCTTGCGTTCTGCTCCAACGATTACCTTGGCCTTGCGGCTGACCCGAGAGTCGCGGCGGCGGCGCGAGCGGCGCTGGACCACTACGGCGTGGGCGCGGGAGCGGCCCACCTGGTCAACGGTCACACGCGTGCCCACGCGGAACTGGAGGCGGATCTGGCCGAGTTCACCGGCCGCGAACGGGCGCTGCTGTTTTCGACCGGGTACATGGCCAACCTTGGCGTGCTGCAGGCGCTGCTGGGGCGCCACGACACCGTAGTGGAAGACCGCCTGAACCATGCCTCACTGCTCGACGCGAGCCGCCTGGCCGGCTGCAGGACACGCCGCTACCGGCACGGCGACCCGGAACACGCGACGGCACTGCTGGAGGCGAGCGGACCGCAGCATTCCCGCCTGATCGTCACCGACGGCGTTTTTTCCATGGACGGCGATCTCGCGCCGTTGCCGGCGCTGGCTGTTGCGGCTCAGCGCCACGGCGCCTGGCTGATGGTCGACGACGCTCACGGACTCGGTGTTCTCGGCGAGAGAGGCGGTGGCAGCTGCGAGCACTTCCGACTGTCCGCCGCCGAGGTTCCGGTGCTGATGGGTACGCTGGGCAAGGCCTTTGGCACCGCCGGTGCATTCGTCGCCGGCAGCCGAATGCTGATCGAGACCTTGACCCAATTCTCGAGAACCTATATCTACACCACAGCGATGCCCGCGGCGATCGCGGCGGCCACGCGCGAGTCGCTGGCGATCGCAGGCCGGGAATCCTGGCGCCGGGACCGCCTGCAAAGCCTGATCGACCACCTTCGGCGCGGGCTGACCCAGCTCGGACTCGCACACCCCGGAAGCGTCACTCCCATTCAGCCCGTGATTCTCGGGGCCTCCGGCCTGGCCACCGCGATGGCCGAAGCGCTGCTCGAACGGGGGCTTCTGGTCCCCGCGATCCGGCCACCAACCGTGCCGGAAGGCACCGCGCGCCTGCGCATCACGCTGTCGGCCGCTCACACCGAGGCGCAGGTGGACCGGCTGCTGGAGACCATCGACCGGCTGCTGCCGCAGGTCCGCAGGGCATGTCCGCAGGCCGTCTGACGTCTTATCCATAAGAACCGCAGTTCGCTTTTCGTTACCGGAGTTTTCTCAATGTCGGCAAAGATCATCACCATCATTGTCACCAAGGGTTCGCTGGACTGGGCCTATCCGCCCCTGATCCTGGCATCGACCGCGACCGCCCTCGGTTACGAGTGCCGGATGTTCTTCACCTTCTACGGACTCCAGCTTCTGAGACGCAGGCTGCGCCTGCAGGTGAGCCCGCTGGGCAACCCCGCGCTCGCGGCCGGGATCCCGGTCCTGGTCAAGGCCCTGCCGGGCATGCAGCGCATGTTTACACGGAAGATGCAGCAGAAGATGCGTGAGAAGGGTGTCGCCGGGATCGAGGAGCTACGGCAGATCTGCCTGGATGCGGAGGTGAAGATGTACGCCTGCCAGATGACCGCCGAACTGCACAACTACAGCAAGAAGGACTTCATCCCCGGTATCGAATACGCCGGCGCCGCCACCTTCTTCCAATCCGCCGCCGAATCCGACATCTGCCTGTTCACCTGACGAACATGGCACCAAGCCACCCCTGACGATGAAGATCGCCCTCCCCGCTTGCGGGGGAGAGTTGGGGTGGGGGTTCGTGCGCACTGCGCGTGACGTTCACGCCAACCGTCACGACGGTACGCGCGGTTCCGTCTGCCTTGCCTCCAGTATCGCTGCGATCTCCGCGTCTTCGAGCACGATCGGGTTGGTCTTCATGCTGGATCCCCGGCTGGCCGCGACGATGCGCGGGTGATCGTCGGGCTTGACGCCGAGCCGATCCAGCGTGGGCAGGTCGAGCTGGCGCGTCCACGCCTCCAGCAGCGCGACCAGCGCGTCGCCCGCCTCCGCGTCGTCGGGGAGTGCCTCGCCCGTCAGCAGACGGCCGACCCGCGCGTAGCGGGCGAGCGCCGGATGCCGCGGATCCCGCTCCCGCAGCGCGCCTATATTGATTGCCGTGGCCGCCGCGACCAGCGTGCCACAGACCACGCCGTGCGGGATCGGGAAGAAGGCGCCGAGGGGCGATGCCAACCCGTGCACGGAACCCAGCCCGACCTGTGCCAGAGTGATCCCCGACAGCAGCGACGCATAGGCCATCCCGGCGCGGGCGTCGGCGTCGCCGGAATCCCGGTAGAGGGGAAGCAGGCTGTCACGGGCTCGTGCCAGTCCGTCCAGCGCCAGCGCATCGCAGAACGGGTTCGCGCGCAGCGAAACATAGGATTCCAGCAGCTGGGTCAACGCATCCATACCGTTGCCGGCGATGATCGCCGGCGGGCAGCTCGCCAGAAAGTCGGGGTCGACCACCGCGTACTGCGCCACCAGCCGCTCGTCCCGGAAGGATTTTTTGAAGCCCTCCACGCCGTGCCGGCTCAGCACCGCGTTCTTGGTCGCCTCGGAGCCGGTGCCAGCGGTGGTGGGCACTGCGATGAACGGAACCGCCGGCCCGCGATAGGGGCGCTCGGGTCCGACGCCTTCCAAATGGTCCAGAACCGGGTTGCCCGGAAGCAGCAGGCCGGCGATTGCCTTGCCGGCGTCCAGCGCACTGCCACCGCCGATCGCGACGACCACCGAGATTTCCCGCCCCCGGTAGCGCTGCACCGCCGCGTCGATCGCCTCCGGCGACGGCTCGCCCGAAATGCGGTGACCGATCACGTCCAGCCCCGCAGAGGCGAACGCGGTCTCGAGCTCGGGCCAGAACGGACCCTGCAGCAGCGACCGGGTACCGGTGACCAGCAACACCCTGCGCCCGAAGCCCGCCGCCAGTCGCGGCAGCCGGTGCCGCGCGCCCGGGCCAAACTCGATGCGCGGCAGACGCGCAATCGCAAACTCCATCGACATACAGACCTCCTTCGTCGTGCCGCCGCACCCGTCAGAGGAGCGCTGAATCAATCGATTCCGCTCGTGGTTCGACAAGTTCACCATGAACGGTATCATCCCTTTGCCGTTCGTCCTGAGCTTGTCGAAGGACCTTGCGCAGCGCTTCCCCAGGGCAAGGCTCAGATCAGGCCCCGTTCCGCGAAGGACAGCGTCTCGTCGGCTACGATCACGTGGTCGAGCACGCGCACGTCCACCAGCCCCAGGGCCTCCTGCAGACGCCGCGTGATCGCTTCGTCCGC
>SKQM01000005.1 GCA_007119005.1 Thioalkalivibrio sp. | reverse complement strand
TCCGCGGCGAGTTCCTGGAACGCGATATCGGCGCCGTAGTACCCGTCGAACTGCTCGGTCGCGTAGCCGCGGACTGTGGCCAGTGCGCCAGGGGTTGGCAGCACGGTGATGAAGTAGTCCGGCATCTCGCGGTTCAGCATGGCCATCAGCGCGACCTTCGCGCGGTGACCGGCGGAGCCGACCGCCGAGGTGGCCCAGCGGAGCTGGGTGACTTCCTGGGCCTGTGCGGTGCGGATTTCGCCCATTCCGAGGGTCAGGGCAACAGCCAAGCCGCCGAACGCGGCAAGCAATGAACGTTTCACGGCATTTCCTCCTGGTGTGGGGCCGGTGGGCGACGTTTGTGTCGACCCCGCGCTTGACGAGGTCAGGCAGCCGCCTCGTGCCGGCCAGGATCAGAAGGCGGCTCGATTTTTTCGACCGCCGCTAGGCGAAGCTAGACCATAAGAGGGAGGTAAGCAATCTGACGCTTGCAGGCCCCGGAAGCCCCGTGCAGGATGAGAGCCGGATCGTTGGACCGCTCGGTCGGTACAGCCGATGGCGCGGCGGGCGCTTGAGCCAAATGCCGACCGCGGGAAAAGCTGATTCCTGTGCTTGTCATTGCGAGCGAAGCGCGGCAACGCAATTGATGAACGGGAAATCCATGTTTTATGGATTGCCACGTCGCTGCGCTCCTCGCGGTGACGGATGAATCAGCGTTTCCCCGGGCTGCCACGGGAGTAGGGAATGGGCTTCGACAGCGGGTTCTGGAACAACATGGCCCACGCCATCCGCAACACGCGGGCGGCGATCGCGGCCCTCGCGCTGCTCGCGGTGCTGGGCGTGCTGCTGTACGGCCACTGGTTCAGCCCGGAGGTGGCCAGTCGGGATGTGATCGCGGTGCCGGTGCTCGAGGTCGAGCGCGACGGCGAAGACGCGCAATGGGTCCGCGTGGTGGTCGAGACACCCGACGACGGTGTGATCCGCCTGCTCTGGATGGAGACGCGGGATACGATTCGGCCCGGAACCCAGGCGCAGTTGCTGGTCACCCGCTACGCCGACGGAACGCGCGACTATCGCCTGCTGGATCGACCCTGAGCCGGGGCGGCGGCTTCCTGGGCTGCGGGGAGGCGCTGAACAGGGCGATTTCGTTCGTGGTTCGCCCAGCACACCATGAACGGAATGACCCAGCCGCCATCGGAGCAAGCCATGTCGAAGGACATGCGTCAGCGCTTCCCTGGACGGGCCGGCTGCGCGGGCTGCGACCGCCGCAGGGCCCACTCGGCCCGCGACCGCCAGTTCCGCATCGTCAGGACAGATCGATCGCGTAGCGCTTCAGATCGTCCAGGCTGACGATCTCCAGCGCCTTCTGGTGGGTTGCCATCAGCACCACCCGCGGCGCCGCATCGGCCTCCAGCGCCTCGCGCCAGCGCGCGGCACACAAACACCAGCGGTCGCCCGGTTTCAGACCCGGAAACCCGTACTTCGGCTGCGGCGTCGACAGATCGTTGCCCCGGCGCTTCGAGAACTCGAGGAACTCGGCCGTGACTCGTGCGCAGACCACATGACGACCCAGGTCATCGGGGCCCGTGCTGCAGTCCCCGTCCCGGTAAAACCCGGTCACAGGCTCACCGAGCGAACAGGCCGCCAACGGCTGCCCCAGCACATTCAGCGCCTGATCCCTCCCAGGCGGTCCACCGTCCATACCCATCCCCTCACCAACCCCACTCACCCCGAAGTATACCCCCTCCGGGGTCGGACCAAGGAAAGTGTTTGAAAACAATGAAAAAAATCCACAAAAACAGGATGTTTTTCGGCCTTGGAGGGGTGTTTTTGGCCGCGGAAACGGCCGGATAAGAACGGGCTCAGATGCGCGGGGATCGAGGGGTCAGGGAATGCATGCCACCCGAGGGGACGCGGGCCTTAACGGGTCATTTTGGGCCCAGAAAACGGGCCTCTAAGGTGCTTTTCGGGGCACAAATAAGGCCATAATCCATTTTTTTCAGTTACTTGGCTTGGTCCGACCTCCGAGGTCCCCGAGGTGGGCGAGGTGGGGGCGAAAAAAAACCGCCCCGGGGGGCGGTTGGATGGCGATGGGCCGGTCTTATTGCCGGGTCCACGCGCTGTAGCCGTCGGTTTTGCCTTCGAGGCCGTCGTTGTAGCCGGCATCGTAGGCGTCCGTCACCCGCTGCTCTTCGAGCTTGGGGTTGTGCAGAAAGCCACTCTGCCAGCCCAGCACGTAGGCGGGATCGACTCCGGCGCTTTCCATCGTGGTCGATGTTTCGTAGTAGGTCTTCTTGTCCATGCCTCTATCCTCCAACTCAAGTTTCGTTCGGCCCGTCGGCCTGTACCTCGCCCAGTCCCTCAGTGTCTGCATGGGCCCGGCGGAGAGCCACCGGCTGCCTGGGCGGGCGGGAACGGGATCCATGGCCCATTGCTAAACGGAGCCGAGTATAGGGAAGCTGGCGCGGGCACCGTATATCCCGATCGAGAGGGTTAACGCCCAGCGCCCGTTGCGGCACCATGCACGGTCCCGGAATCGGGCCCGCGCGGCAGCGTTTGCCCGGCCTGGGTGGCCAACCCACGACTATCCGGATGGATCATGCAACTTTCCGATGACGACCAGATGAGCTTCGAGAGCGGCGTTGCGGCCTTCGAGGCCAAGCACTTCGCTCGTGCCATGCAGTTTCTCTACCCGCTCGCCGAGGCCGGTATCGCGGACGCGCAGTACCGCGTCGCAATCATGTGCCAGAACGGGCTCGGCGTGGTGCGCAAGCCCGAGGAAGCGGTGAAATGGATGCGCGCCGCGGCGGAGCAGGGCAACCCAATGGCACAGCACGGACTCGGCTTCATGTACCTCGAAGGCGACTGCGTGGAGAAGGAGGCTGCGCAGGCGGTGCACTGGTTCGAGAAGGCGGCCGAGCAGGGACTGGCCGGCTCCAAGACCACGCTGGCCCTGATGTACGCACAGGGCTCCGGGGTCGAGAAGGATCCGGAGGCGGCACGCCGCTGGTACCTCTCCGCCGGCTTCGATCCGGACGAGCTGGACTCGCTGAAGGGCTGAGCCCGATCCGCAGCGACCAGCCCAGACTTCGATGACCCGAGTCCGCCTTTACCGCATCGAGACCTGTCCCTACTGCGACCGGGCCGAGCGCCTGCTGCAGCGTCGTGGTGTTGGCGACCGGCTCGACATCATCCGCATCGACGACTCCCGCAAGGGCTTCGCGGAGATGGCGCGTCTGACCGGACAGCGGACCGTGCCGCAGGTCTTCATCGGGGACCGCCACGTCGGCGGCTTCGATGACCTGGTCGAACTGGACATGGAAGGCGAACTGGACGAGCTGCTCGAGGCGGTCCGCAACCCCTGACCGAAGGACGGAACAGCATGGACAACTACCCCCTTTTCATGAAGCTCACCGACCGACCCTGCCTGGTGGTGGGGGGCGGCAACGTGGCGATGCGCAAGGTGACCCTGCTGCGCAAGGCGGGTGCCCGCGTGACTGTGGTCGCCCCGGAGCTCTGCCGCGAGCTGGCCGAGCTGCGCGATGCCGGTGAGATCGAGCATCTGCCGCGGCGCTTCGAGGACGGCGACATCGCGCAGCGGGTGCTGGTGGTGGCGTCCACCGACGACGAGGACGTGAACCGGCACATCTCCGAGGTGGCCACCGCCGCCTTCGTGCCCGTGAACGTGGTTGACCGTCCCGAGCTCTGCACCTTCATCACGCCGTCGATGATCGACCGCTCGCCGCTGCAGATCGCGATCTCCACCGGTGGCGCCTCGCCGGTGCTGGCCCGT
>SKQM01000157.1 GCA_007119005.1 Thioalkalivibrio sp. | reverse complement strand
TCGCCGACGGTGCGCGCGGACTTCTTGTGCTTCGCGGTCGCCGAGAGCCCCAGCTCGCTCATCGCGTAGATGATCCGGCGCTGCACCGGCTTCAGACCGTCGCCGATGTGCGGCAGCGCGCGGTCCAGGATCACGTACATGGAATAGTCCAGGTACGCCTTCTCCGTGAAGTCCTTCAGCGGCAGCTGCTCGGCGTCCTGGAAGTCGAGGGTCAGGTTCTCGGCCATGGCGTTGCTCGGTCTCCCAATGCGTGGCGGCGCGCGGGCGACAACGGCAGTTTGCCCGCCACGCGACGCCGCCGTACTGTAGCCACTCTTGCGCCCGCATGCCATCGGATGAACCGGCGCCAGGAGGACGCGTGGACGTGGAGACCGGCTGGATCGCGAGCGGCATTGCCGCAGCCGTGTTCCTGGTCGCCGTGGCCAGCGCAGTACACGCGGTACTGCAGCGCCGCGAGGCTGGCGCCGTCATCGCCTGGGTCGGCCTGATTTTCCTGCTGCCGCTGGCCGGCTCGGTGCTCTACTGGCTGTTCGGCATCAATCGCATCCGGCGACGGGCCCGTGCGCTGCGCGAAGGGCACGCACCGTCGCCGCTGCCGCGTCCGAGTCTCGCGGTCGACCCGAAACTGAACGAGCGCTGGCGGGGCCTGCTCGGCTCGGGCGATGCGCTGAGCCCGTTCGCGGTCAGCCCCGGGAACCGGGTCACGCCGCTGTTCGACGGTGACCAGGCGTACGCGGCGATGCTCGAAGCGATCGACGGCGCACAGCGCGGGATTGCACTCGCCACCTACATCTTCGACACCGATCGCATCGGACGGCTGTTCGCCGAGCGCTTGCGTGCGGCGAGTGAACGCGGCGTCGAGGTCCGGGTGCTGATCGACGGCATCGGCGCGCGCTACAGCCGGCGCAGCATGCTGGCCCACCTGCGCCGGCTCGGGGTGCGCAGCGCCGCCTTCCTGCCGGTGCACCTGCCGCGCAGCTTCGCGGTGTTCAACCTGCGCAACCACCGCAAGCTGCTGGTGGTGGATGGAAAAACCGGGTTCACCGGCGGCATGAACATCCGGCAGGGGCACTGCCGCAGCGACCCCGGCAGACACCCGATCCACGACCTGCATTTCCGCATCGACGGCCCGGTGGTGGAGCAGCTGCAGACCGTGTTCGCGGAGGACTGGGCCTTTGCAACCGGCGAGCAGCTGTCGGGGCCTGCCTGGGAGGCATCCGGCGCCGCCGTCGGGACGGCACTGTGCCGCGGCCTGCCGGATGGACCTGACGAGGACTTCGAGGTCCTGCAGTTCACCCTTCTCGCGGCGCTGGCCGAGGCCCGTGAACGCGTCACGATCATCACACCCTACTTCCTGCCCGATGTCGGTCTGCTCAGCGCGCTGAAGACCGCTGCGTTGCGCGGCGTGCAGGTGGACCTGATGCTGCCACGCCGCGGCAACCTGCGACTGGTCGAGTGGGCCAGCAATCCGCTGCACACCGAACTGGTGGAGCGCGGCTGCCGGATCTGGCTGACACCGCCACCGTTCAACCACAGCAAGCTGATGCTGGTCGATGGCTCCTGGGTGCTGTTCGGCTCGGGCAACTGGGACCCGCGCAGCCTGCGCCTGAACTTCGAGTTCAACCTCGAGTGTTACGACGGGGCCCTGGTCCGCGACCTCACCGCCTGGGCCACGGGGCTGCGCGAGCAGTCGCAGCTGCTGACGCTGCAGGAGATCCGGAGCCGTCCACTCCTGCTGCGCCTTCGTGACGGCGCCGCCCGGCTGCTGACCCCTTACCTTTGACCTGAAGGAACGCCGCGCGCCTCCGTGGGGGAGGCCTGCAGCCGCGATCGCGCAATGCCGCTCGACGCGGTAGGCTAACGGTATGAAATTTGCCACCCGACCCGCTTGCGCTGTCCCGCGCGACCGCAGCCATCGATTGCGATCATGATCTTCAGCCTGTTCCAACGCGAACCGCTGCTTGACGACACCACCGCCGACTGGATCCACTCGGTTTTCGCGTGGGCGTTGCGGGAGCAGGGCCGCGAGGTCTTTTTCGGCGGCACCGACCTGGTGCTGCCGACGCCGGAATTCTTTCCGGGGCGAGCCGATAACCTGCACGCGATGGCACAACTGGTCTTCGAATCCGTGCGTCGGCACGCCGGATTGGGGCATTGGCCCTGCCGGCTGCTGGCCCCGGGGGAGCTGGCGGCCCAGAGCTACCCGCCGCAGGCGCCAGCCGCCCCGAAGCGCGCCATGGGTGGCCACCGGTTACCGGCCGCGCCCGGTGGAGCACCGGCCCTGTTCCGCTACGTGCCGGAACTGGTCGGCAACCCGGAGGCACTGATCGCAAGCTACGCGCAGGAATTCGCTCACCACCTCGCGACCGCGGCGTCGGAACCCCCGCCGGCCGGCGAGGAGAACTGGGGCCATGTGACCGAACTGCTCGGGGTCTTCATGGGCTTCGGGATCATGCTCGCGAACACGGCCTTCAATGTCCGCGTGAATTCCTGCGGCTCCTGCCAGGGTCCTGCCGCGGAGCGTCCGGGATTCCTGGGGCGGGCCGAGATCGCCTATGCACTGGCGCTGTTCTGCAAATTGAAGGAGATCCCGCCAAGACACGCGAAGACGCACCTCAGCAAGGCGCTGCGGCCCTATTTCCGCCACGCGCTGCAGGACCTCGATCGCAATCGCGACCTGCTCGCACTTCTGCGCGGCGATGTTCCGGCCCTCCCGGACCCCTCCCTGTCCGGCGGCTTCTCCAAGCCATTCTGACCCGGTATCCGGGTTCGGCGCCTGCCGCGGGATCTCAGGGTTCGGGTGTGTTGGCGTCGTAAACCAGCCACGCCTCGTAGATTTCATTGGGCCAGTGGCTCTGGAACCACGCGATCACCGCGTCGATCTCGGCCTCGGTCAGCACGGATTCGAAGGCCGGCATGTTGCCGTGCCGTGGGTCCGAGCCGTCGCGGATATGCTGGCGCAACTGCCAGAGCGGATGGTGCCAGGCATGTGCGGTTCCGTTCAGCGCGGGTGGCGGCCAGCGCCCGTCGGGCAGGCGGCGGAACCACTCCTCTGCACCCTCCGCCCGGGCCCCGTGACAAACCGCGCAGTGCTCGGCGAATACCGGTGAACCCTGCAGCACCTGTTCCACCGTGTACCAACGCCCCGTCTCACCGTCGCGGTGCTCGGCCTCGCGCGGCGGGTCTCCGCAAGCGGCCAGAACGACCGCTGCAAACAGGATCAGAGCCAACAGGGTTGAGCGACGCATCGGACCTCATCATGCGATTGTCACAACGCACAGTGAACATAAGGCTGTCGGCAGCGAGAGGTCCAGTGCACCGGAGCGGTGCGGGGTGATGTCCCTCCCCCACCGGCGGGGGAACATCGGGGATGGTGTTCAACCAACGAGGTGCCGGGCTACGCCCAACAGGGTAGAGACGCAGGAAATATTGGGATCCGGGCGGCGACGTTCGCTACACTCTGGCAAGGAGGCCCACGCAGGCTCGAGTTCCCTGCTTCGTACCCGGATGGGTTCGGATGCGGGAAAACACTTCGAAACAGCCCCTTAAGAAAAACCAGCACCGGGGCATCAACCGCCGCAAGGAGACCAACACTGATGATCGATCCAGCCGCGTACACGAATGAACGGGTCCGACGGATCGGGCCGACCCTCGGGGCCATCGCCGCCGGCGCCCTTCTGCTTGCAGTGGCGGCCTACGCCGATGCGGAGCAGCACGAACCGGACGTGCAGGCTGACGAGGCACGTGCGGAATTGCAGAACCTGCGCGACCAGCACAGCGCGCTTCAGGACCAGTTGGGGGATCTGCAGAGCGCCAAGGCCATTCTCGAGGCCGAATTGGCGACCGCCCGTTCCGAACAGGCGGACCTCGGCGAACAGCGCGCACTGCTCCGCGTGCACGTCACGGAACTCGAACGGCAACTGGAGGCCACCGAGTCCCGCCTGGCCGAGGCCCAGTCCGAACGCGACGCATTGCAGAATCAGCTGGCCGATACGCAAAGCGCCAAGGAAATGCTGCAGGCCGAACTCACCACCGCCCGTTCCGAACAGGCGGACCTCGGCGAACAGCGCGCACTCCTCCGCGTGCACGTCACGGAACTCGAACGGCAACTGGAGGCCATGCAGGACCGACTCTCAACGGCAGAGGGTGAAGCCGCCGCACGGGCTGAGCGCGTTGCCGCATTGGAGGCCGACAACGCCAGCCTTCAGGCCCAACTCGAGCGCGCGGAGGCCACTGCGGCTGCGGCTCGCGAAGAGGCCGCCGGGACCCTCGCGGCCATGGAGAGCGAGGTGGCCGACCTGCAGTCGGCGCTGGCCTCAGCCCAGGCGGAACTTGCCGAGGCAACCGACGAACGCGACGCGATCCGCGTAGCCGGGGAACGTGAAATCGCCGCTCTGCGCGCGGTGCTGCCCCCGGCGGAAGGCGGCTCGCTCGATGCCGACTCCGCTCGTGCGGCGGCAGCGGAACCGGCGCAGGCGCTGCGCGACGCCTACCAGGCGATGCGCCGGCGCGGCGCGGATCGCGACGCCCTGCAGGCGACGATTGACCAGGCCACGGCGGATATGCACCGGGCGCAGTCGCTGGTCAGCCGCATCGAGGGTGGGACGCTCTACCAAGTGCAGGAGGGTGAAACGCTGGGCGGAATCGCCGCGCGGTACTACGCCGACGCAAACGCCTGGCCGCGGATCTACCAGGCCAACCGGCACGTGCTCGAAAACCCGGACCAGGTCTGGCCGGGCACCACGCTGATCCTGCCCTGAAGCCGAACCGGTCCCGGGTGCGCCGTCGCACCCGGGGCCGGCATCACCGACTCAGACCCGGGTCCGACTGAGCGCAACCAGGGCAATCGCTAGAAACAGCCACAGGGGCGCGCTCGCCGCCAGCCAGGGCGGCAGCTCGTAAACCATGCCCATGTGCGTCATTACGCGCATCACCAGCACGAAGCTGACCCCCAGCAGCACGCCGACGAACAACCGGCGTCCCGCCCCTCCCTCGCGCTGCCGGCCGAACAGAAACGGAATCGCCAGCAGCAACATCACCCAGGTGCTGGCCGGCATCGTCAGGCGTTGCCAGAAGGCCACCTCGTACGGCGTTGAATCCAAACGGTTCTCGCGGAGATAGGTGATGTAACCGAACAGGTCCAGAGCCGCCATCTGCCGCGGCTCGACGACGAGCACACCAAGGTACTCGGGTGCCAGCAGCCGATCCATCCGCTTCTCGGCGAGGCTCTCGGCCCGGACCCCAGATTCGGAGAGCTGCGAGCTCAGGACTTCCGACAGCACCCACTCACCATCCTGCAGGCTGGCCAGCCTGGCCCTCGTGATCGATGTGACCTGCCCGTCCGGCCCCGTCTCGATCACCCGGACATCACCCAGGCGTTCGCCAGGGAGTACCGCGTCGGCGTGGATGATGCGGTTGCCGTCCCGGGCCCAGAGCCCGATCCGGCTGACCGTGAGCCGCTCGTCGAAGGCGAAGGTCTTCAGGTTCTGTCCGCGAACCTCGGCCCCCGGCGCGACGAACTCGCCCAGTGCCACCATGCCCAGCACCACGATCAACCCGCCCTGCATCACCCAAAACACCAGCCGCCCGAGGGTCACACTGGCCGCACGCATGGCCGTCAGTTCGCTGTTGGCAGCGAGGTTCCCCAGCCAGAGCAGGCTGCCCAGCAGCGCCGCGGTGGGCACCATCTCGTAGATGCGCCGAGGCAACGTCAGCAGCACGTAGGCGAGGGCTTCCCAAAGTCCGTAGCTGCCGCGGCCGACATCCCCGAGTTCCCCGATCATCGCGAAGACCGCGTCGAGCGCGACCAGGAGCAGCAGCACCAGCAGCGTACCGGTGAGCACGTGTGCGATTACATAGCGGCCGAGAACGGTGGTCATGCCGGTCGTCTCACCAGCGAATGCATCATCCGGTTCCACATGCAGCTGCGCCAGGACATCACCAGCCAAGCGGATAGCGGCACCAGGTGGACCCACCACAACCCCATCCAGATCGGCAGCTGTCCCGCCTCGAGCCAGGACTTGCCCATGATCAGGAAGTTGGCGTAGAGCACATAGACCACCAGCGCCACCGGCAGCCGGGCATAGCGCCCGCTGCGCGGCGGCGCAAGGCCGAGCGGAAGCGCCACCAGCCCCAGCATCAGAACGGATACCGGCAGTGCCAGCCGCCACTCCAGTTCTGCCCGGTACCGTGGACGATCACGCCGTTCCCAGAGTTCAGAGATCGGCAGGGCATCGAGGCTGCGCCGTGGCTGCACCAGCGTGGGATCCGGCACCACCATCCGGGCCCGGTCGAAGGACAGCAGCTGGAAGGCGCCGTCGCCCGCAGCACCGACATAGCGGTGTCCATCCTCCAGCACCAGGTAACGGTGATCGCCAAAGATTTCGGCGATGGCCCGTGCCGCGACCGTGACCTCGGTCTGTCCGTTCCGTTCGTCAAATATGAACACATTCAGCAACGCCTCGCGGTCCGGACTCAATCGCTCGGCGAAAAACACCTGATCCCCGACCCGGGAGCGCAGGAAACGTCCGGGCGTGATGCCCACCAGGTCGGAACGCTGCCCGGCCAGGTCGCGCAGGTGATCGACGACCGCCTCCACGCGCGGAACCGCGTAGGACATCAGGAACATCAGGAACACCGCCGACGGCACCGCGACCAGGAAGATGGCCCGGTAGATCCGGGCGAAGGACACGCCACCCGCCTGCATCGCGATCAGTTCACTGTCGCGCTGCAGGCGCCCCAGCACCAGCAGGAAGGCCAGAAACAGGGCCACCGGCCAGAGGAGTATCAGGGCCTTCAGGGAACCGAACGCGACCAGTGCCGGCAGCACGTCCAGTGGCAGGCGGCCCTCCGCGACATCGCGCAGGGCACGACCCAGCACGCCGCCGATGATCACCAGCAGCAGCACCGCCGTGACCGCGGCCTGACTCACGAGGAAATCGCGCGCGAGAAAGCGCTCGATGATTCCGACGCGGATCACGCGGACACCGCCAGAGCACCGCACAGCGGGGCCTTCACCCACAACCGCACTGCCTGACCCGCCTTGATCGCTGCGCTTTGCACACTGCTAAGATTAGCGCTCAATTTCCATTCCGTCCCGCGAGGTTTCCGGATGCGATTCTCGGTCACGACGTCCCCGATCGACAAACCCAAGGCCAGCCTGCGTGCAGTCGGGCTGTTTCAGAAGCGCAAGCTCGGGCTTCACGGCGAAACACTCGACGAGGCACTGCAGGGACGTCTGTCCGGCGTACTGAAGGCCGGAGAGATCGACGGCGACTCAGGCTCAACGCTGCTGATCCCGGCGCCGGCGAAGGGCGCGGCGGGCACGGTGCTGGTAGGCCTGGGTCCGAAGAAGGACTTCGCGGCCAAGTCCGTACGCAAGGCCTGCACCGCACTGGCCAAGCTTGTGGTGGAGCGCCCCGCGGACACGGTCGCCATCGCCGTCGACGACCTGCTCCCGCCGGAAGAAAACATCGGCTGGCTGGTGCACACCCTGGTCAGCGCCATCGGAGATGCAGGCTACCGGTACGCGGAGTACAAGGGCAAGGAAAAAGTGAAGCCGGTCCGGCTGAAGAACGTGGTGCTCTGCGTGACCGAGGAGCAGGCCAGCGAGGCCGAGCGGGCCTGCGCGGAGGCGGAGGCCATCCTGGCCGGCGCACACCACACCCGCGACCTGGGCAACGCCCCCCCGAACGTGATCCACCCGGAGGCGCTGGCCGAGTCGGCCCGCGAACTCTCCCGCAAATACAAGAAGCTGAAGGCCACCGTGCTGGATGAAAAGGAACTGAAGAAGCTCGGCGCCAATGCGATCCTGGCGGTCGGTCAGGGTTCCGAGCGTCCGCCGCGGCTGATCGCACTCGAATACAGCGGCGCGGGCAAGGACGAGGCCCCGATCGTGCTGGTCGGCAAGGGCATCACCTTCGATACCGGCGGCATCTCGCTGAAACCGGGCGAAGCGATGGACGAGATGAAGTACGACATGTGCGGCGCGGCCACCGTGCTCGGCGTAATGACCGCAGTATGCGAACTGAAGCTGCCGCTGAACGTGGTCGGAGTCATCACCAGCGCCGAGAACATGCCGGACGGCCGCGCCTGCCGGCCGGGGGATATCATCACCACCCTGTCCGGTCAGACGGTGGAGATCCTGAACACCGACGCCGAGGGCCGGCTCGTGCTCTGCGACGCGCTGACCTGGGTCGAGCGCTTCAAGCCCAGGGCGGTGATCGACATCGCAACGCTGACCGGTGCCTGCATCATCGCGCTGGGGCACCAGGCCAGCGGCGTGCTCGGCAACGACGAGGAGCTCGTCGACGCACTGAAGCAGGCCGGAACCACCACCTACGACCGCGCCTGGGAACTGCCGCTCTGGGACGAGTACCAGGAGCAGTTGAAGAGCAACTTCGCGGACATGGCGAACATCGGGGGCCGCCCGGCGGGAACGATCACTGCCGCCTGCTTCCTGTCCCGCTTCGCCGAGAAGTATCCCTGGGCGCACCTGGACATCGCGGGGGTCGCCTGGAAGAGCGGCAAGGAGAAGGGGGCGACGGGACGGCCCGTACCGCTGCTGGTGCGCTACCTGCTGGATCAGGCCACTCATTGAGGGAAGAGCCTGGACCGCGCCCAATGAACCGAACGGCGGCCGCGTGACCCGCGTCACCTTCTACCTGCTCGCGAGTGTGGAGGAGCGCGCGCGGCAGCACCTCGCCTGCCGCATCGCGCGCAAGGCGCACGGACTCGGTCAGCGGGTGCACATCCATACCCCGGATCCGCAGACCACGCAGGAGATGGACCGTCTGCTGTGGACCTTCGAGGACACGGCCTTCCTGCCGCACGGCACCGACGTGAACGACCCCGACAGCCCGATCACCGTGCACGAGGCGGCATCGCCAGCCGACCGCTGCGACGTGCTGATCAACCTGGCCCGGGAGGTACCCGAATACTTCGGGCGCTTTGAGCGCATTGCGGATCTGGTCGGCGGCGACGAAGTTTCACGCGCCAGTGGCCGCGAACGCTACCGCTTCTTCAAGGAGCGCGGCTACCCGCTCGAGCACCATGAGATCGGGGTCACTTCCTGATCCGCCACTCCCGGACGGACACCCGCCACTCCCGATGCAGCTCGCGATCCTCCAGCACATGAGCCACGAAGGCCCGGCCGCCCTTCTCGACTGGGCGGACGCCCGCGGCCACCGTGCGCCGATCTGGCCGCTTTACGACAGTCCGTCGCTGCCGGCAACCGGACAGTTCGACGGCTTGATCGTGCTCGGCGGTGGCATGAGCGTGCACGACGACGACATTCACCCCTGGCTGGAACCCGAGCGCCAGCTGATCCGCGACGCGCTGGCGGCCGCAAGGCCCGTGTTGGGGATTTGTCTCGGCGCCCAGCAGCTGGCCCACGCGCTGGGCGCACGGGTGTTCCCGAACGACGAACGCGAGGTCGGCTTCTGGCCCATCCGTCGGGTGGGCGACGTGCTCCCGCTGCCCGCGACGGTGCCCGCCTGTCACTGGCACGGCGACACCTTCGAACTGCCTGAGGGCGCCGTGCTCCTCGCCTCCAGCGCGGGCTGCCGCAACCAGGTCTTCGTCACTGGCGACGGCCTGGGCCTGGGGCTGCAGTGCCACCTGGAGGCAACGGCCGGATGGGTCGATTCCTGCTGCACCCACGACGCCCAGTACCTGGTCCCCGGCCGATGGATGCAGGACGCAGACCGCCTGCGCGCCGAGCGCGCCGCCTATTCCCCGATGCACGCCGCACTCTTCGATCTGCTCGACGCGTTCTTCCAGCGACGGAGCTGAATCTCAGTCGCGCCTGATCATCGGGACGCACGCCTCCAATCCACCCACCGAAAACACTCTTGTGGGAGGCCAGCCCTCTGGGCGACAGGATTGCCGTCGGGGGCGGGTCGCCGAGAGGGCTCGCCTACAGCCCAACAAGCGCTGCCATTCTTGTGGGAGGCCAGCCCTCTGGGCGACAGGACTGCCCTCGGGGGCGGGGCGCCGAGAGGGCTCGCCTCCTTCAGGGCGCGACGGCGATCTCTCGCCTGGCCGGATGTCAGTGAACACGCCGCAGCAGTTGCCTCCAGCGGGAGACAGGGACCGACTCCGGGTGTGCTGCACGCAATGGGATGACGATCGGATCTTCGCCTCGGTTACCGGTAGCAGAGCCGTGCACGTGGCTTATCGACCCGGAAGGGAAACCGACGGCAGCGTCCTCCCTCCGGCTGTGAGCAGGCGCCGGCTTCCGCGGGGGCTCGGCAGGGTCAGCCCCAACGGCATTGGGTTGGCGGTTGAATCGGTCAGGCCGCGCCCCGCTTGCGCGTGCCTCACCGCTGGTAAGCTCCAGCTTGCGGTAAATCGAGCTCAGGAACTCACCGAGCCTTTGTTCGCTGATCTGCAGGCGCGCGGCGATCTCCCGAGGCGTAGCCAAGTGACTGCGCGTGATCTCGGTGACAATGATGCGCTCTCTAAGCGTGAGGCAGGCCAGCTTCGCGCGAATCCGTTCCTGCTGCTCGGCCGCTTCCCTCGCGTGAGCCAGCTCGTCGAGGATGCGGTCGGCCGCGGCGTGGTTGATCCACATCTCGCCTTCGTGCACACACCGGATCGCGTCGACAAGAAGCTCCGCTGCCTCGCGTTTCTGCACGACGCCACACGCCCCGGCAAGAACGGCCCCATCCTGCACTTCCGTGTCCCGGGACCCGGTCAGCGCCAGCAGGCGTGCGTCGCACCGCTCGGCGAGGTCCGCGATGGTTTCTGGACCGTATTCGCCGTCGATGTCGACCACGATGACCTGAGGACCGGTATTCGCGATCAGGTCGATGGCAACCTCGCGAGACGATGCGGCCCCCACCAGCCACAGACCCTCCGACTTCGCTTCCGCGAGTCGTTGCCGGGTGCGGATGCCAAGGTCCAGGTCGGTAAGCACCAGTACGCGAATCGGATCCGGAAAGGAAAGTTGCATCGAAACCATGGCGACGGCCGGTGTTTATTGGCGTACTCCCATCGTATGGTTTCGATTCCGGCTGCCAATTCGAATTTCTCTCCCGACACCTAGGAAAAATTCTCGGCGAGGGGCGCGGCATCTCCGACTGGGGAATACCGCAGACGCCGAAAGAGGGATTCTTGCAACCCGGCGGCTGTTCACCGCCCGCGGAAGCGGCCTCAGATCAGGAAATCGATCCTCGCGAGTACAGCCCCTTGCGAGTCCTGCAACTCGACCCGCCACTCGCCCGTTTCGTCTTCGCCAACCCGCTTCGTGGAGTGACTGCGCCAGCGGCCGGCGCGGACGGGCACGCGGACTCGAGCGG
Source organism: Thioalkalivibrio sp. (assembly GCA_007119005.1). Classification (GTDB taxonomy): domain Bacteria; phylum Pseudomonadota; class Gammaproteobacteria; order Ectothiorhodospirales; family Ectothiorhodospiraceae; genus Thioalkalivibrio. Next base: position 2,193 of record SKQM01000157.1, on the reverse strand, counting down.
CCTCTCGGCCCTGGTGGAACCAGACGTAGTGCAGGGTTTCTCCGCCGATCCCGTGGACTTCGCTGAACGCGGCGACCCGCGCCACACCTGCGGCATCCGGCCGGATCTCTTCCAGACTGCCCCGGGGCTCGTTATCGACCACGGAGGGTGCCAGAGAGAACCGCCTGACGGCTACGGAGACGATCGACACGCGGCTGGCACGGATCATCCCATTTTCGGGGTCCTGCAACGCTTCCTGGGAGGGGGCGGCGGACGCCTCCGCTTGCGGGGGCGGCGCGCCAGCATCCGGCGTCACGGGTTCCGCAACTTCGTCGCTCGTGGAATCGGGTAACGCTTCGATCGCCTCCCACTGAGTAAGGTCGATGGCCTCGCCGACTCCGACCTCCTCAGGCGGAGCGATATCCCCGGGCAGGCCGACCTCGGCCAGTGGCGTGACCGGCTCAGGGTCCGGTTCCTCCAGCGGCGACGGCCCACGCTCGAGCTCCAGAGCAGGCTCGTCGCCCAAGATCGCAGGGTCGACGCGTTCGCTCAGATCTCCGTTCACCGTGACCATGTCCGGTTGCGACGGGGCCAGCAGCCAGGCGTACAGCCCGAACGCAATCAGGCCGACGACCAGCATCAGCGCGGCTACCGCACCGAGAATCCGATTCCAGTGATAGATGTACTCGGTCTTGCTCCGCGCCGAGGATCGCGGCACAGAACTCCTGTTGCGCTGACGCGTTGGAGGCTTGGCGGCCATGGTTTCCTCCACCGGTAGGGCGCGGCCACCGGGCCACGCGGCGAACCTATGCGCACCACGCGCTCACTCCCGCGCAGGCAACTGGGCTCGCGTGAAGCACTGGAGGCACGCCGGCAGGATCCGGCTCATCGTCCCGCACATTCAAGAGCGGCGAACGAATAGCCGATCCGGCCTTGACCGCACTGTACTTCATCCGGTGCATCGAACACCAAGCACGGCACTTCAGAGTTCGGTAGCGGGACGCGTTGGGGACCGGTCGGACCCGTTCGTGGCGCGGGTGCAACGACGCGGAGGGTGCCGGGAAGTCCGGCTCGATCACAGCCGTCCCCACTCCCGGGTCTGAGAGTGGCCGCAGGGGTCCCGGCCAGGCCAAGCGCCAAAACAAAGGCCCCGAACAAGCCGGGGCCAACCGCTTCACCGCCTGGAGGAGACTCCGTTGCCCCCCTGTCACCACCTCCGGTGCCAGGAGGCCGATCCTGAAATGAGGGAAACCCCTTCACCCATTTCCTGTATCTGAAACTAGACCATATGAATTAATAAATCAACTTTTCGATCTACATCTATTCTCCTCGAAGATGCGCCGTCAGCGGTAATGATTCGCGTAAAAATGGCGGTTGGTTCGAACGAACTCCCACCTCAACCCTCCCCCGTAGGCGCGGGGCAGGGGAATATTCATCGTCAAGTGGCGGAATGCCATCACAGTCGAACCGACACCCGGCTGCGAGGCATCGCCACAAGGCATGGCCATCCGGCAGTCGCTATAATGCGCGGCTGGTTCCAAGCCCCCGGCCTGTCATGGACAAGAGTTTCGACCCGCGCGCGATCGAGCAGGACCTGTACCGGCAGTGGGAGGAAAGCGGCTGTTTCGCGGTCCGGCCCGAGGGCGCCCCGCCCTACTGCATCCTGCTGCCCCCGCCGAACGTGACCGGCACGCTGCACATGGGGCATGCCTTCCAGCACACGCTGATGGACGCGCTGATCCGTCACCGGCGCATGCGCGGCGACGCCACGCTCTGGCAGGGTGGCACCGACCACGCCGGCATCGCGACCCAGATGGTCGTCGAGCGGCGACTCACGGCCGAGGCAAAGAGCCGCCACGACCTCGGACGCGAGACCTTCCTCGAAGCCGTCTGGGACTGGAAGGAACACTCTGGCGGCACCATCTCCAGCCAGATGCGTCGGCTCGGCAATTCCATCGACTGGTCGCGCGAACGCTTCACGATGGACGAGGGGCTGTCGAACGCGGTCACCGAAGTCTTCGTGCGTCTGCACGAGGAGGGTCTGATCTACCGCGGCAAGCGGCTGGTGAACTGGGACCCGGTGCTGCACACGGCGCTGTCCGACCTCGAAGTCCTGTCGGAGGAGGAGCAGGGTTCGCTTTGGCACTTCCGCTACCCGCTCACCGATGGCTCCGGGCACCTGGTGGTGGCGACCACCCGCCCCGAGACCATGCT
>SKQM01000084.1 GCA_007119005.1 Thioalkalivibrio sp. | reverse complement strand
GTGCAGCCACGGGGATGTTCTGCACCAGCGGACGATCGGGACGGCCCCGGCGCTCCAGTTCCGCCAGCTCCTCGGCCGTGTCGGCTTCTTCGATGAATTGGTAGGAACTCTTGCCCGCCAGCTCGTCCTCGCGGCCGTCATCCCGGACCCGCCGCACGGTGTAGTGCGGTGTCAACAGTTGGGTGCTTGGGAGGATGCTGATATCGACGTCGTGCCGGTCCTCGATGTCCGCGAGCGAATCCCGCTTCTCGTTCAGCAGGAAGGTACCGACGTCGACCGGCACCTGGGCCAGCACCAGGCTGGTGCGGTCTTTCATCGCTTCTTCTTCCACCAGACGCAGAATGGACAACGCGAGCGATTCCACACCCCGAATCTGGCCGTGCCCCTGGCAGCGCGGGCAGGTGATGTGACTGGACTCACCCAAGGACGAGCGCAGTCGTTGCCGGGACATCTCCAGCAGCCCGAAGCGGCTGATGCGGCCCACCTGCACCCGGGCGCGGTCCAGTTCCAGTGCCTTGCGCAGGCGGGTCTCGACCTCGCGCTGGTGCTTGTTGGAGCTCATGTCGATGAAGTCGATCACGATGAGCCCGCCGAGATCCCGGATGCGCAGCTGGCGCGCGACTTCTTCCGCGGCCTCGAGGTTGGTGTGGAACGCCGTCTCCTCGATGTCGCCGCCCTTGGTGGAGCGGGCGGAGTTCACATCGATCGAGATCAGGGCCTCGGTGTGGTCGATGACCAGTGCGCCTCCGGAGGGCAGGGCCACGTTGCGGTCGAAGGCACTCTCGATCTGGCCCTCGATCTGGAAGCGGTTGAACAGCGGGACCGGGTCCGCGTAATGCCGGATCTTGCGCAGGCTGGCCGGCATGACCCGTTCGACAAACTCCAGGGCCTGCCGATAGACGGTCTCATCGTCGATCACGACCTCGCCGACGTCGTTGCGCATGTGGTCGCGCAGCGCCCGGATGATGACGTTACTCTCCTGATGGATCAGCGCCGGAGCCTGTGCCTCGGATGAGGCCTCGAGGATGGCCGCCCACAGGGACGTCATGTAATCGAGATCCCACTGGAGTTCTTCGGTGGTGCGGCCGACGCCCGCGGTGCGGGCGATCACGCCCATACCTTCGGGGATCTTCAGATCCGCGAGGGCCTCGCGCAGTTCCGCGCGGTCGTCACCCTCGATGCGGCGGGATACGCCGCCCGCTCGGGGGTTGTTGGGCATCAGCACGAGGTAACGGCCGGCAAGGCTGATATAGGTGGTCAGCGCCGCGCCCTTGTTCCCGCGCTCCTCCTTTTCCACCTGCACCAGCAGTTGCTGGCCTTCCTTCAGGAACTCGCGGATCGGCCTGTCGGTGTCCTCGGGGGCGCCGACGGCAGAGCGGGCGATCTCCTTGAACGGCAGGAACCCGTGGCGTTCGGCACCGAAGTTGACGAAGACCGCCTCGAGGCTGGGTTCAACCCGGGTGATCCGGGCCTTGTAGATATTGGCTTTTTTCCGTTCGCGGGAGGGCAGTTCGATATCAAGATCGTAAAGGCGCTGGCCATCGACCATCGCCACGCGCAGCTCTTCGGGCTGCGTGGCATTGATTAGAATCCGTTTCATGCATTGAGCTCGTTTGGGCGTCGCTGCCTTCCGGGAACGAGCGCGCGCGCCGGGCGCGCCAGGGTCCGGATGTGGGCGCCAGCGGGGGACGGGGCAAGCCGGTTGACGGCACTAGCCCGCCCAACAGCCAGGCTGGGACCAGGAACAGCGCCAGGAGATGCTTGCAGGCGCGCGCCCGGGGGAGACAGGACGGAGTTGTCAGGATAGGTATCACGGTCGCTTGCGGCGAGGGCCGGCCGGCCGATTGGCCATTCCGGCGGGTGTACGAGGGAAGGTCGCGCTGTAAAACGCGTCGTTCCGGGCGACAATCTAGGGCAAAAGCGCCTGACTGGCAAGCAGAAAATGCAACGGCTCGGCTTTCGGAGCGCGACCCGCGCCTTGGAGATTCAGCCGGGAAGCGACGCACTGACCGGTTGCCGCTTTCCGGAAACTCGTGGGCACGCGGGAGAGCCCGTCGGGCTCGGAAGGAGAGCGTCTACGCGTTTCCCGCACCGACCCGGCGCAGCCATTCCGCCAGTGGCTCGTCGGTGAGTGGCCGCTGGCGCAGCATGTCGATGAGTTGCTGCTGCGGACCGAACCGCTTCACATCGATGGAATGCGCGCGCAGGGTCCGGGCGACGCCACTGCGCGGCGCGGGCGTCAGTGGCACCGCGCTCTCCCACTGCCGATCCAGTTCACTGGCATCCATGGCCCAGACGCGCTGAATCTCGGCCTTCTCTTCCGGTGTCAGCAGATCCCGGCTGCGCGACGGCAGACCGGCCGCGGAGGCGGCCGCACGTGGCAGGGCCGGGTCCGCAGGGGAGCTGACGATCGCAGTCTCTGCCTCGGAGGCGACCTCGGGCAGTCGTTCGGGTGCAGTCGGTGGTTCGGATTCAACGCTCAGCGCAGGCCCGGTCAATGTCCCGATCAACGCGCGCAGACGCGACAGCATCGCGTCGTGTCCGGTTTCGGCGAGGAGCCGGGCGACCGCGCGGGACAGATCGATCGCCGGCTGCCCGCGCCGATCCCAGTAGGCGGCAGCGATCGCGTCGATCCAGGATGCGACGGTGGCGGCATCGGCGTCGTCGTTCAGCGCGTCCGCGATCCGCTCGCGCAGGCCGTCCAGAGTCTCCGCGAGGTCCTCGGGCAAGACTCTGGGCTCCGGCGCCGTCGCCTGATCGGACGCGGAGGTCGCCGGTGTGCGGGACGGGCTCGGACGGGTCGTCAGCATGCGCAGGCGACGCATCCAGGAATCGGTCGGGCGGGCAGTGTGCGGGAGCCGGGAGAAGGCACGGTCGAGCGCGTCCGCAAGCCGAAGGAAGGTCCGCGCGGACGGATCGCTGTCCGGGAAGAGCGCGACCGGACGCTGGAGCATCGCCGCAGCGCTCAGGCTTTCATCGCGGGGTACGAAGCCCAGCAGCCGCAGTCTTGCGTCGCTGTGCTCCTGCACGAGACTGCTGAAACGGTTGAAGACCTCCCAGGCCTCGTTCTGAGTGGCGACGCGGTTGACCAGTACGTGGTACTTCGCGTTGCGCTCATTCTCCAGTCGTTGCACGAGCTCACTGGTATCCGCGAGACATGCGGCGTCGGGGGTCAGCACGAGCAGGATCAGATCTGCAGCCGCGATGAAGGCGGGCGACGCCCCACCACCAGCGGCGGTATCCAGCAGAACGCAGTCGAACTGCTCTTCGAGCGTGACGACTTGGTCTTCAAGGTGTCGTTCCTGAACCGGCGTAAACGGGCCGTGCTGCCCCAGCGTTCCGGCCGCGGGAAGGAGCCTGAGCCCATGGTGGGCCTCGAGCAGGACCTCGGGAAGCGAACGTTGCTGGAGCAGCAACTGCTCCGCCTTGTATTTGGGATGCAGTCCCAGGAGGAAAAGAACGTGGCCCGCACCCGAGTCGAAGTCCCAGACGCACACGCGGCGACCGGCCTTCGCCAGGGTCAGTCCAAGGTTGACCACGATGCTGGATTTGCCCACTCCGTCCTTGCCACTGGCGACCGCAACCACGGGCGGCGGCCCGTGCTCTCTCGGTGTCTGCGGTCCGGTGTTGGGTAGGGGCATGGGTCGGCTTTTCTCCGTGGGTGTCGCGGTCCGTTTGCGGGTGCCGGGCGCAGTGGCCCGAAACCGGTCTTTACATAGCTGAACGCTAGCAGATCCGCGATGGTTTCTCCAGGTGAATCGAAGGCCGGGGGTCGGTCGAGTCGACGCGCGTGATGCGTGGATCCCTGGGTGCCGGAGAGTGTACGCAGGAC
>SKQM01000029.1 GCA_007119005.1 Thioalkalivibrio sp. | reverse complement strand
TCGCTGAACGCCGAGATCGACCTGCACGTGGGTGGCGATGCGGCGGCGCTGCTGCAGCGGCTGGGTGACGAGCTGCGGTTCGTGCTGATCACGTCGGATGCACGGGTGCTCGCCGGACCGCCGCCCGAGGGGATCACCCCGGTGGTGCTCGAGGACGGCTCCAACCTGTTCGTGGTGGTCCGCAAGAGCGGGCATCCGAAGTGCGTCCGCTGCTGGCACCGGCGTCCCGACGTGGGATTCCATCACGAACACCCGGAGCTTTGCGGTCGTTGCGTGGAGAACGTCGCCGGTCCGGGAGAAGAGAGGCGCTACGCATGATTGGCCGGATCGCCAGCGGGTTCTTCCCGGGGCTGGGTGTGGCGGCCCTGGTGCTGATGCTCGACCAGATCACGAAGATCTGGGCGGAGAGGGCCCTGACGCTGTATGCGCCGGTGGAAGTGACGAGCTTCTTCAACCTGACTCTGGTTTACAACCCCGGAGCGGCGTTCAGTCTGTTCAGTACGGCCGGAGGCTGGCAGCGCTGGGCGTTGTCGGCGGTTGCGGTGGGCGTCGGGCTGCTGATCGTCGGCTGGCTCGCGCGTCTGCCGCGACAGGCCTGGGTACAGGTGACCGGGCTTGGCCTGATCCTGGGCGGGGCAATCGGCAATCTGGTCGATCGGGTCCGGGTCGGGATGGTCGTGGACTTCCTGGACTTCCACTACGCCGGGCTGCACTGGCCTGCGTTCAACATCGCCGATGCGGCGATCACGGTGGGTGCGCTGTGTCTGGTGATCGCCACCTGCGCAGAGCAGTGCCCGATCGACTCGAGGCCGCGGTCATGAGCGCGATTGCGCGGGGCAGCCGGGTGCGGATGCATTACAGCCTGCAGCTGGAGGGTGGTTTCGTTGCCGACAGTTCGGGCAACGAGCCGCTGGACTTCGTGCTTGGGGCCGGTACGCTGGAGCCCGGCCTTGAGCAGCATCTGCTCGGGCTGCAGGCGGGTGAGCAACGGGAATTTGCCATCGCTCCCGGAACCGTGTTCCCTTTCCCGGTGAAGGCCGCGGTGCAGGCGATGGAGCGCGCCGCGTTCCCCGAGGGTATGCCGCTCGAACCCGGCATGATCTACGAATTCAACACCCCGGCCGGTGACGCCGTACCCGGCCGCATCGTCAGCATCGGGGAGGATTCCGTGACCGTGGACTTCAACCACCCGCTGGCCGGCCAGGCCTTCAGCTTCATCGTGGAGATCCTCGATGTCGGCGATCACGGCTTGGGCGATTCTCCGGACGGGGGGAATTGATCCGTGGAAGTCCATCTGGCCAATCCGAGGGGTTTCTGTGCAGGCGTCGAGCGCGCGATCGACATCGTCGAGCGCGCACTGGAGATCCACGGGGCGCCGCTCTACGTGCGCCACGAGGTCGTGCACAACCGGCACGTGGTCGACCGCCTGCGCGACGCGGGCGTGGTGTTCGTGGAGGAGCTGCATGAGGTCCCCGACGGACAGGTGGTGATCTTCTCTGCCCACGGTGTCCCGAAGCGGGTGCAGGAAGAGGCCAGGCAGCGCGGGCTCACGGTGTTCGATGCCACCTGCCCGCTGGTCACCAAGGTTCACGTGGAAGTCACCCGGTATGCAAAAGAGGGCCGTGAGGTGGTGCTGATCGGCCACGCCGGTCACCCGGAAGTCGAGGGCACGCTCGGGCAGTTCGATGCGCAGTACGGTGGACGCATGCTGCTGGTCGAGTCTCCGGCGGACGTGGCGGGCCTGGAAATCGAGCATCCCGAGCGGTTGGCCTACGTGAGCCAGACCACGCTCTCGATGGACGACACCGCGGAGATCATCGATGCGCTGCGCGAGCGCTTCCCCGCGATCGAAGGCCCGCGCAAGATGGACATCTGCTACGCCACCCAGAATCGCCAGGACGCGGTGAAGGCGCTGGTGCAGCAGTGCGACCTGCTGCTGGTGGTGGGCTCGAGCAACAGCTCGAATTCCAACCGCCTGCGCGAGATCGGGGCCCGTGCCGGTGTCGAGTCGTATCTCGTCGATGGACCGGCCGACGTGGATCCGCGATGGCTGGTGGGCCGTCGTCACATCGGCGTCACTGCCGGGGCTTCCGCACCTGAAGTCCTGGTCGAGGAGCTCATCGATTTCCTGCGTGGCCAGGGTGTCGATCAGGTGAGCGAGGTGGTGGGGCGCGAGGAGACCGTGGTGTTCTCGCTGCCGCAGGCTTTGCGTCGGGCCTGAAGCAACAGGAAACCGGCCATAATGACCGTACCGGATCACGGCCGGAGGGAGGCGATGTGGATTACCGTCTGGGCGATTTGGCCGAGAGACTGAAGCTCGAACTGAGCGGGGATCCCGAGCGTCCGATACGCGGGATCAGCGCGCTGGGATCCAGTCGGCCGGATACCATCACCTTCCTCGCGGATTCCCGCCAACGCGAGAAGATGAGCGGAACCCGTGCCGCCGCGGTGATTCTGCGGCGTGAGGATCGCGAGCACTGCCCGGTCGATGCGCTGATCAGCGTCGATCCCTACCTGAGTTATGCGCACCTGAGTGTCGTGTTTGCCGCGCAGCCCGCGGCTGGCGCACCGATTCATCCAAGCGCCGTGGTCGATCCTGGCGCCAGCCTGGGTAACGGGGTGCGCGTCGGCGCGAATGCGGTGATCGCAGGGGGCGTGATTCTGGAGGACGGCGTTGAGATAGGACCCGGCACGGTGGTGTTGCAGGGTACCCGCATCGGGGCGTCCAGCCGCCTGCTGGCCAACGTGACCGTCCACCACGACTGCGTGATCGGCCGGAGAGCGCTGATCCATAGCGGCGCGGTGATCGGGGACGATGGTTTCGGGTTCGCGAAGGATGGCCGGGATTGGATCAAAATCCACCAGCTGGGCCGGGTCGTGATCGGGGATGACGTCGAGATCGGCTCCAACACCTGCGTCGATCGCGGCGCGATCGAAGATACCGTGATCGGCGATGGAGCCAAGCTGGACAACCTGATCATGGTGGCGCACAACGTCAGGGTGGGGGCCCGTACGGTGATGGCCGGCTGCGTCGGGATCGCCGGGAGTGCCGACATCGGCGAGGACTGCATGCTCGGCGGCGGTGTCGGCGTCGCCGGTCACCTTCGCATTCCCTCGGGTACGACGGTGATGGGCATGTCACTGGTGGCGGGTTCCCTGCGCGAGCCGGGCGTGTATGCGTCGGGCATGTCGGTACTCGAGCGCAAGGATTTCCAGCGCAACGCGGTGCGCTTCAGGCAGCTCGATGACATCGCGAAAAGACTGGCCGCGCTGGAGAAGGCGTTGCAGGAGCGGGAGTGATTTTTCCGGGGACAGTACACCGATATCGCTGGGCACCGATTGCCGCGCTTCAGCACCTGAAGCCGGCACGCGGGGGGCAGAAACACGGCGCAACCCGCGCATCGGGTATTTTTTCAGCTCGGGCAGACGACCGGGTTATGCCGCCAGCGCGAGGCTTGGAAAAAATGGGTGTACTGTCCCCGGAAAAGGGGCTCAAGCACTGGCCGCCCCTACAATAGGCAGCGTTTCCAGGTGCCGGTCCACAGCCTCGACGACATCTGCGCCCATCGGCAGATGCGCCTTTTCCTTCTGCCAACGTTCCATGAAGAGCCCGACCGTCTCGCGCGCTGTATCCATGACGAGCTTGCGCGGCAACGCCGCCCTGGCGGCGAGATGGGAGAGTTCATCTTCAGTGAATTCGGCAAACCGCCGCGTTCGGCTGTAGTTCAGCGCGGCCTGATCGCCGGGGATGTAGGGGATGGTGGAGACGAAGTCATAGGCCGGCGAGAGCCTGGCGCGCCGTTGGTCGGGGTAGATGAGCGACCAGTTTTTCAGGTGCATGTC
>SKQM01000150.1 GCA_007119005.1 Thioalkalivibrio sp. | reverse complement strand
TGCCCCGCCGGGCTGCAAAGCGCGCGCCGTCCGCTGGGGCTGCCCGCGGCTGCGCGGCGGGCGGTGGCGGGGGCCGTTCCTCCATGCGCCGCAATACCTGCTCCAGGGTCTCGGCGTTGCGGGCGAGCCTTTCCAGTTCGAGTGCATCGCTTTCGGCCTGCTGCGCGACCCGGGCCAGCAGCGCCGCCAGTTCATCTTCCTGGCGCGCGATCTCGCGCAGCGTCCGGCGCGCTTCGGTCTCCCGGGCGATCAGCTCGTCGCGCGCTGCAGCCAGGCGGTCGCGCGCTGCGCCCAGGGCGGCCGCCTGCTCCGCCAGCTCCGCGAGCACCGCCTCGCGCCGGAGCTGGATCCGGGCGTCCAGCTGGCGTTGATGGCGTTCCAGCCCTGAGTCATCTGCCGTCCAGCCGCGATGGCGCTCGCGCAGCCACTGGCCGCGCAGAAGTTGCAGTGCCTGGTCCCGGGCCGCGGCCAGTTCGGCTTCCCGCTGCTCCGCCTCCAGCTGCCGTTCCGCTACGGCCCGGTTCTGCTCCGCCACCGCCGCCTCGAGGCTGCGTTGCTCGTCGCGCAGGCTCCGGCTGCGCCGCGCGACTTCGGCCGCGCGGGCTTCCAGGCGTTCGATCTCGCGCAGGCGTTGCTGCTGCTCGCGTTCCAGCGCGCGCATCGCTCCCCGAGTCATCTCGAGCTCGGCGCCGGTCTCCACGGCCCCGGTTGGGGGCACGCACAGCACCAGTGCCGCGATCAGCCAGCCAATTAGCTGTAATCGGGAGGGTTTGTCGAGTTCAACCATTGCGCTCGTGGCAATATCCGAGTAACTTTGATTGCTTATATTCCCCTATACAGTTGTCTTCGTACCATGATTTTCCTAAAAACCGGGTGTTCCGCCGTGACTCACGACCCAAACTGCTTCGACGAGCCCCTGATGTCCCAGGACGAGGACATCGAGCGTGCGTCCCGCTCCCTGAAAGCGATGTCGCATCCCCTGCGCCTGAAGATACTCTGCATCCTGGGCGACCGCGAGATCAGCGTGCAGGAGATCGTGGATCAGGTGGGGACGTCGCAAAGCAACATCTCCCAGCATCTTGGTATCCTTCGCGACAAGGGCATCCTGAACACGCGCAAGGATGCCAACCGGGTCTATTACCGGGTCGGTGATGCCCGTACGCTGCGCCTGATCAGCATGATGCAGGAAGTCTTCTGTGGTTCGTGACGTTTGGGGTGGGTCCTGATGCTTGAACGTCTGCCGGAGTTCCTGGGCAATCACCCGATTCTTACCGGCGCCCTGGTCGCGGTCATCGGGCTGATTCTCTACACCGAGTTCCAGCGCCTGACGCGCAAATACCGGGCGCTTCCGCCGGGTGAAGCGGTTCGGGTGATGAACAAGGAAGGGTCGCTGGTGCTGGATGTGCGCGAGGACAACGAATTCACCGGTGGCCGCATCGGCGGTGCCCGGCACATCCCGCTGGGCGTGCTGAAGCAGAAAATCAAGGATATTGAGCGTTTCAGGGAGTCGCCCGTGCTGGTCTACTGCCGCACCGGCGCGCGCTCGGCGGTCGCCGCATCGCAGCTCGTGGCCGCAGGCTTCACCGACGTCACCAACCTGCAGGGCGGCATCCAGGCGTGGCAGTCGGCCGGGCTGCCGGTGAAGAAGAAGTAGCGGGGTAGCAGTAACATGAATGCGCCTGCTGCCCCGCACCGGGTCTGCCCCCACTGCGGGCAGGTGAACCGGGTACCGGACGCGAAGGCGCTGGAGGCACGCTGCGGCGCCTGCCGCCAGCCGCTGTTCACCGGGGAGCCGGCGGCAGTGGACACCGCCCGGCTGGACCGCTTTCTGGACCGTGACCAGCGTCCCCTGCTGGTCGATTTCTGGGCGCCCTGGTGCGGCCCCTGCCGCGTGATGGCCCCGCAGTTCGTCGAGGCGGCCCGGCAGCTGGAGCCCGGCATGCGCCTGCTGAAGCTGGATACCCAGGCACATCCCGATGCGGGTGCGCGGTTCGGTATCCGCGGCATTCCCACGATGATCCTGTTCCGGCAGGGCCGCGAGGTCGCGCGCCAGAGCGGTGCGATGTCCGCCTCCGATATCATGGGCTGGGCGCGGCAGGCCGCGCGCTGAAGCCCGGCCCCCCAACGGGGCCCACCCATCCACTTCCCGGCAACGAGACCACGACATGGCTGACGATACGAACACAAGCAGCAGCACCAACTCAGGCACCGCACCCGGACCGGGCCAGGGGCCCGAGTTTGCCATCCAGAAAATCTACATCAAGGATCTTTCCTTCGAGGCACCCGGGGCGCCCGGCGTGTTCCTGCAGGAGTGGAAGGGCGACACCAACGTGCAGTTGAACACGAAGGCGCGCGCGCTGAACGAGCAGGAGGGCGTGTTCGAGGTGGAGCTGGGTCTGACGGTCACCACGACCTCCAAGGGCGAGACCGCCTACCTGGTCGAGGTCAAGCAGGCCGGGGTGTTCGTGACGCGCGGTTTCCCGCAGGAGCAGCAGGGGCACCTGCTCGGGGCCTACTGCCCCAACCTGCTGTTCCCGTTCGCTCGCGAGGTGGTCGCCGACATGGTGCTGAAGGGCGGCTTCCCGCAGATGCTGCTGCAGCCGATCAACTTCGACGCGCTGTACGCGCAGCACCAGCAGGAGCAGCAGCGCGGCGAGCCGGCCGGGCAGCCCGGCCCCGCGACCGCCTGACGCCGGGCGCGGGTTCGCGGATTCAAGGCTGCGGCAGCGACGATGGCGGCACCACCACGCATCGCGGTCCTCGGGGCGGGTTCCTGGGGAACGGCGCTGGCGATGCACGCCGCACGCCTGCATCCGGACGTGCTGCTGTGGTCGCGTGCGCCCGAGCAGGCGGCGCTGCTGCAGGCGCGCCGCGAGAACGCGCGTTATCTCCCCGGGGTGCATTTTCCCGACAACCTGCGGGTGGTGTCGGACCGCGACGAGGCCCTGGACGGTCGCGACCTGCTCCTGGTCGCGGTGCCGACCAGCGGTTTTCGCGAGACGCTGCGCTGGGTCGCGGATGTCATCGCGGACGGACAGCGGGTCGCCTGGGCCACGAAGGGGCTTGAGAAGAGTACCGGCGAGTGGCTGCACGAGGTGTTGGCCGAGGAACTGCCGACGCAGTCGCCGGCATTGCTCTCGGGGCCGTCCTTTGCCGGTGAGGTGGCCCGCGACCAGCCCACGGCGCTGACTGCCGCAGCCGCCGACGCTGACGCGGGGGAGCTCGTCGCGCGGGCTTTCCACGGACGCGCGATGCGTGTGTACCGCAATTCGGATGTGCTCGGCGTCGAGCTCGGTGGAGCGTTCAAGAACGTGCTCGCGATCGCGGCCGGCATCTCGGACGGCGCGGGTTTCGGCGCCAACGCCCGTGCCGCGCTGATCACCCGTGGCCTGGCCGAATTGCAGCGCCTGGGGGCGGCGGTGGGCGCCCGCCCGCAGACGCTCACTGGCCTCTCGGGTCTCGGTGACCTGGTGCTGACCTGCACCGACGATCAGTCGCGCAATCGCCGGCTGGGGCTGTACCTCGGCCAGGGTTTCGATCTGGACACCGCGCTGCGGCGCATCGGCCAGGCGGTCGAGGGCGCGGAGACGGCGCGAGTCGCGGTCGCGAAGGCGGGCGAAGCTGGAGTCGAGATGCCGATCTGCGCCGAGGTCTACGCGGTGCTCTACGAAGACCGCCCGGTACGCGAAGCGGTCCGCCGGCTGCTCGAACGCGATCCCGTCGCGGAGTAGGCGCCGCCTGGGGCCTCAATCCGGGTTTCCGGGCCGGTTGTTGTATCCGCGGGACGCCGTGAATACGTCCATGTAGGCTTGACGGCAGCCTCCCTGCTGCCGACACCCGCCGGAAGCCGCTCCGCTGCTCGACCCGCGGCGCCCCGGACCATGAAAGCTTCCTCC
>SKQM01000049.1 GCA_007119005.1 Thioalkalivibrio sp. | reverse complement strand
CGGCGGCAAAACCGTCGCCCAGAGGGCTGGCCTCCTACGGGCGGTGTCGGACCCGGTTTGTGGGAGGCGAGCCCTCTCGGCGACCTGCGGCGGCAAGACCGTCGCCCAGAGGGCTGGCCTCCTACGGGCGGGGTCGAGCGCGGTTTGTGGGAGGCGAGCCCTCTCGGCGACCTGCGGCGGCAAAACCGTCGCCCAGAGGGCTGGCCTCCTACGGGCGGGGTCGGGCCCCTTGTGGGAGGCGAGCCCGCGCGATCACTCCAGGTACGACTCGATCACCTGCCACATCACGTTGCCGTGCACGACGTCGTACTCGAGCAGCATCTGACCGCGGATGTGGCCGTCCTCGAAGGTGGCCAGCACCCAGCGGTCGTTCAGGATGTGGATGCCCTCGGGCACGAAAAACATGCTGCCCCCGAGCACCGGCTCGTGCGGAATCAGCTCCGGCTGTTCCGTGAGGTCCCGGCGCAGCTGCAACTCCGGGCGCGCGATGCCCCGCCGCTGCATCGCCTGGATCTGCGCGTTGGTCAGGCCCACCGCCGCGGGCCGCGGGACTTCGTCGCGCGTGTACTGGGCCAGGCGCATCTGTGTCTGCAGCAACTCGCGGTTCGCTTCGGTCACATCGCGTTCCAGCCCGATCCCGCGGGCGATGTAAATCACCAGCACGACCACGAAAAAGAGCATGAACCCCAGCCAAGCCAGGCGCTCGGTGAACTTCAGGCTCTCGCTGCTTTGTTCCTCAGACATCGATCACTCCGGGGCCGGTCATGGATCGGGCATATCCATCAGCAGGCGCGCCGCGTCCGCCGCGGCCTGTGTCCGCGGGTAGTACTGCAGCACGTAGTCGGCCCGTGCCCGTGCCAGGCTGCGATCCCCGCGCTGTCTTGCCTGCTCGGCGAGCGCGAATTCGGCCGCGGCAATGCCTTCGCGCAGGCGCACCAAGCGCGGCGCCAGCTCCTCGCCGTACTGTGACAACGGGCGCTCGCGCAGGTAGTTGATGATCTCGCGCGATACCGCGCGGCCCTCGCGGATGCGCACCTCCGGGTCGGCCGTCGTTGCGCGGGACCACTCGCCGAATCCGGCAAGCGCGTGCAGGTAGGCCGCGTAGTCTTCGTCCGGATGCCCCGGAGCACTGGCGAGGAACGCGCCTGCGGCCCGTCGTGCGCGCGTGAAATCGCCGGTCTGGATGCAGAGCTGGGCCACGCTCAGGCGCCGATCCGCCGGGGTTCCGGCGCCGGTTTCCATGCGGTCGAAGGCTGCCCGGCAGTCACCGGCCTGCAGGGCCAGCGTGAGGTCGTCCGCCGGCATCGCCGGCCGCCCGTCGGGCGCCGTCGCACAGGCGCCCAGCCAGAGCAGGGGCGCGAGCAGCAGAAGGCGGAGGAACATCGGGTGCATGGGCGTGATTCTGACCGTGGTCGCGACAACGCATCATAGCGCGGATCGAACCCGCATTCAGCCGGGGGTGACGGCCGGCGCCAGCGTTGCACCCCGACCCCGGCCGAGACTCCGGGCATCCTGCCCCCCGCCCTTCGGGCCCGTTTTCAGTGCTGCGAAACCCGCTCCCGGCGGATCGGTCCCTGCGGAGGGGAGGGAGGTTTTCCTTGGCCGGGGGTGGTCTGGGGCGATGACCGTTGGCTCAGCGACCGCGGAGTTGCAGTCGATGGGCGCCGTCGGCTTGGCGCTGCGCGATGCTGTCGAGGGCGGCGACGAGGTTGCGGTCGGCGTCGGCGGCAGCGCGCAGTTCCAGATCGACGCGGTATTCGCCCGCGGGATGCCAGGAGGCGTCCCCCACGGCCGCGAGCGTGGAATCCGGGCCGGAGTCGATGCGTACCGCAAGCGCGCCCGCGTCGGCAGCGAGTTCGGCGCGGTAGTCGCCGAGGCGAATCGGACGGGGCAGACCGGCACCGGCGCCGGCCCAGAGGAGTGTGCCGCCCGCATCGGTGAAGCCGCCGTCGGGGGTCCAGCGGACTCGGGGAAGATCCAGCTCGAGCCGGCCGTCGAGCAACAGGGGCAGGTCGAACCAGGCCTGGATCCGGGACGCGTCCAGCCCCCCGCGGACATTGGCGGCCTGTGTGCTGCGGGTCCCCAGGCGCACGCGCATATCGACGCGATCGCTCCCGGACTCCCAGCGCAGCGCCAGCCCAAGGCGGCCGCGCAGCAAGGCAGCGGGCTGCAGGCGCCAGTTGACGGATCCGGCCTCGTGGCCGTCCACGCGCAGGCCATCGGCCTGCCCGCTCCAGAACCGGCCGCTCACGGAAGCCGTGGCGACTGTCACGGGCAGCTCCAGCCGCGCCTCGGCGGCGCGCCAGGCGATGTCGGCAGGGAGCAGGAACGCCAGCGCGGCCAGGTAAACCAAGAGCAGCAGCGCGGCCGCGCCCGCGATCCGTTTTGCCTGCGGCCGGGTCATGAACGCCCGGCAGCGGGTTCGATGCGCAACTGGGCGTTCACGCGCCCGGGTTCCGCGCCGCGGTCGACGCTGAGGCTTTCGACCCGCAGACCGTGGCGGCTTTCCAATGTGCCCAGCCAGCGCAGCAGCGCGGTATAGGCCGCCCCCTCCAACTCGGCTTCCACTCCGGTCTCCAGCGGCCGGACCCGGCGCAGCGCCGGACCGAGCCCGGCGGCGCGGGCGGACACATCGACCACCCCGAGGGGCGAACTGCCCGGTCTCGCCGCCGGGGCGGCCCCCGGTGCGGCGGCGCGCGCACGCACGGCCGGTGCCTGCGCCTCCATCCAGGCATGCTCGTTCACGAGTTGCTGCAGTTGGGCACGCAGATCCGCACGCCGCTCGAGCGCCGGTTCCAGCACCAACAGGAACAGCACCGCCAGCAGCAGCACGCCGCCGGCGGCCGCGACGATCCGCCGCTCACGCGCTGCGAGTCCTTCCCACCATTCCCTCACGAGCCGCCCCCCTCGATCTGCAGCCGTGCCCGTACACGGTCCTCGTCGGACTCGGCGGAGAGGATGCGCACCATGGCACCGGTGCCGTCGCGCAGACGCCCGCGCAACGCGTCGAGCCGGGCGATGCTCTCCAAGTCCAGTTCAAGCTCCAGGCGATCCCCTTCCGCACGCAGTTGCCGCAGCTCCACTCCGGCGGCGGACAGCACCGGTGCCACCTGGCCCAGGCGGGCCGCGACCGGTCCGGCGCCCGTCGCCGCCGCGTCGGCCCCCGCATCGACCAGCAGACGGAACTGCCCGACCGGGTCGACCATGCGTGTTCCCGGCAGCGTGGCTTCGAACAGATCGCTGATTGCGAGATCCACCTGCCTTGCCTCCCGCTCCAGCTGCCGGATCTCCAGCCCCAGCGACACCGCCCAGAGCAGCACCAGCGACGCGGCGATTGCGGCCGGTACGCGCCAGCGCCGCCAGGAGATCGCGGCTCCCGGCGGCGAATAGGGCCCGCTGAGCAGATTCAGCCCGGGCCGTCGGCGCAGGGCCGGAGCGATCAGGCTCAGCAGGTCGCCGTCCCAGCCCGGCGTTCGGAGCGTGGCCTCGTCGCCGACCTCGGGGGCGGTCAGTTCGGGCGGGCCATGCCACTCGACCTCGATCTCCTGTTCCTGCCGCGAATCCCACTGCTTGAGCCACCACGGCAGGACCTCCTGCGACAGCGCCAGCGCCGGGCCTCCCGGTACCGCGACCAGGCAGCGATCGCCCGCCCAGTACAGCTGCAGGCGACCCGGCGGGGCCTCGGGCAGCAGCGCGGTGTCGGGGAGCAGGTGATCCGCGCGCACGCCGGCCTGCTGCAGCCACTCGAGCCAGCTGTCCATGTCCCTCCGCGCGACCACCGCCGCGAGCAGCTGTCCGTCCGGCAGCCGCGGTCCCGGCACGATGTGCATCGCGTCGAGGTCCTCGCTGATGCGGTCCTCCAGCGCATATGGCAGGGCCTGCAGCTGCGCCGAGCG
>SKQM01000172.1 GCA_007119005.1 Thioalkalivibrio sp. | reverse complement strand
CGAGGAAGCACAGGGCCTGCATCTCGTCGCTCATGTCCGTGCGGCCCGCGGAGAGGCGCACGTGGGAGCGCGGCATCAGAATGCGGGCCACTGCGACGGTACGGACGAATTCGAACGGGTCCAGGGGCTCGGTCCCGTGCAATGGGGTGCCCTCGACCTGCACCAGATGGTTGATCGGCACGGATTCCGGGTGGCGCGGGAGGTTGGCCAGTTGCTGCAGCAGGCCGGCACGGTCGCGGCGCGATTCACCCATGCCGAGGATGCCGCCGGTGCAGACACTCATGCCGACCCTGCGCACGTGTTCGAGGGTGTCCAGCCGCTCCTGATAGGTGCGCGTGCTGATGATCTCTCCGTAGAACTCGGGTGAGCTGTCCAGGTTGTGGTTGTAATAGTCCAGGCCCGCCTCGGCCAGACGTTGTGCCTGCTCCGGCGTCAGCATGCCCAGTGTCATGCAGGTCTCCAGCCCCTGCTCGCGCACGGCCTGCACCATCTCGATCACGCGGTCGAGGTTGCGGTCCGTGGGATTGCGCCAGGCGGCGCCCATGCAGAAGCGTGTCGCGCCCTTCGCCCGGGCGTCGCGCGCCGCTTCCAGCACCTCTTCCACTGGCAGAAGGCGCTCGCGTTCCAGCTCGACCTGGTGATGGGCGCTCTGCGGGCAATAGCCGCAGTCCTCTGGGCAGGCGCCGGTCTTGATCGACAGCAGGGTGCTGACCTGTACCCGGTTGGGATCGAAGTGCTCGCGGTGCACACCCTGCGCAGTGAAGATCAGGTCGCTGAAAGGGAGGTCCAGCAGGGCCTCGATCTCGTCCTGGGTCCAGTCGTGACGAATCACGGTCATGGTGAGTGCTCCTCGGTGTCGACCTCGATCTGGACGTCATTCCAGCGTTCCCGGTAGATGCCGATCAGCGCAAAGATCGTCCAGGGAATCAGGATCACGGCGGCCACGACCCAGTAGGCGCGGTAATAATTCAGATCGGGCGGGAAGAAGGTCGCGACCACGATCAGCGAGCCCATCAGCGCGTAGTAGCGGTAGGCGGCCCACTGGGTGAACTGGCCGACCCGGTCTTCCGGATGATGCCGGCACATCGCGTAGACCATCATCGAGGCCCCGAACCAGAAAATCAGTGGTACGATCCCGAGTATCGCGGCAACGATGGTGGCGATGCCCACCTCGCCGCTGACAAGGAACAGTGGAACCCCAGCCAGGGAGACGGCGATGAGGTTGCCCCAGTCGAAGGTCGATGCGGCGCGGCGGCAGGAGCGCCCAGTGACGGTCTTGGTTGCCATCAAGGCCCCAGTCATAAAACCCGAAGTTTAGCACCGTGGCCTGCCTCGACCCAGAATCCCCCAGACCCGGTACCGGACACTGGGCCGGAATCCTGCAGTCGTGGGGCGCGACGGCGCTGGAATGGCTTTACCCAGGGCGTTGCGTGTTGTGCCTGGACCCGACGCCCACCGGAATCTGCGAGGGCTGTGCGGCCGATCTTCCGCGTTCCGGACCGTCGTGTCCCACCTGTGCCGAACCGCTGCCGTTCGCCAGCGGCTGCCCGTCGTGCCAGCGCCGGCCACCGACACTCGACGCGGTGTGGACACCTTTCGTCTACGCCTGGCCGCTCAGCCACCTGCTGCTGGCGTACAAGGGTGGCGGCCGCCCGCAGCTGGCGCGGCCGCTCGGATCCCTGCTGTCTGCGCATCTTCCGGAGGCCGCAACCGAAGGGATCGACCGGGTGATCCCGGTTCCGCTGCACGACCGGCGCCTCGTACAGCGCGGCTTCAATCAGTCCGAGGACCTCGCGCGGACGCTCTGCCGACAACGCGGTGTGTACCTCGACACCCAAAGCGTCAGCCGGGTGCTCGCCACTCCGAGCCAGCAGGGCCTGAGCCGCCGTGCGCGCAAGGCCAATCTGCGCGGCGCCTTCGCGGCCTCCGCGGCCCTTTCCGGCCAGCGCGTGCTGCTCCTCGACGACGTGATGACCACCGGCACCACCCTGAACGAACTCGCGCGCGTGGTCCGCCACGCCGGTGCGGCCCAGGTCACGGCCGTTGCCCTCGCGCGCGCCTGAAGGGGCTGTAGGCCAGCCCTCTGGGCGACGGTCCTGAAGGCCCCGGGGCCGAAGGTCGCCGAGAGGGCTCGCCTCCCACAAGGGGATCCGGGACCGAAGGTCGCCGAGATGGCTCGCCTCCCACAAGGGGAGCCGGGTGCCGTCAGCCGAGGATCAGGGTGTCGGCGACCATGCCGATCAGCACCACCAGGCCGAGGTGGTGGTTGTTGCGGAAGGCGCGGAAGCACGGTTCCGGTTCGCGATCGAAGATCAGGAACTGCTGGTAGAACATCAGCATCGCCACGACGACCAGTGCGCCCAGGTAGATTCCGCCGAAGCCTGCCTGTTGTCCGACCAGGTAGAGTCCGAGCCATACCAGCACCTGCAGGATGCCGGTGATCAGGCGGTCCTGTTCACCGAACAGGATCGCGGTGGAGCGCACGCCGATCGCGAGATCGTACTCACGGTCCACCATGCCGTAGAACGTGTCGTAGACCACGGTCCAGGTCAGCGTGGTGACGAAAAGCAGCCAGGCGATCGGCGGCGGGAACTCGTTGGTCACCGCGGTGAACGCCATCGGGACCGACCACGCGAAGGCCGCACCCAGGTGCACCTGCGGCAGGCTGTGGAAGCGCTTCATGAAGGGATAGGTCGCAGCGAGCACGACCGCGACCAGAGCGAACGCCACCGTCAGCGGGTTGGTCAACAGCACCAGCACGAAGGCGAGCGCGGACAGCAGCAGGAATATCGCCACCGCCTCCCAGGGTCGGATCGTGCCCTGCGCCAGGGGCCGCGAGCGGGTGCGCTCGACGTGAGGGTCGATGTGCCGGTCAGCGAAGTCGTTGATCGCGCAGCCTGCCGATCGCATCAGTGTGACGCCGGCGACGAAGATGAGCAGGATGTGCAGCGGCGGGAATCCCTCGGCGGCGATCCACAGCGCCCAGAGCGTGGGCCAGAGCAGCAGGTAGATTCCCACCGGGCGATCCAGGCGGATCAGGCGGGCATACTCGGCAAGTCGCGCGCGCGCGGTCATCTAGGGGCCAGTGTTCGGGTCAGGATTGAAGCTTAGCGTGAAAATACAGCCACGGAAGGACCCGGAAATCACGGAAAACGCCGAATGATTCAATTTCTCTTTCCGTGTCTATCCGTGTTTTCCGTGGCTCGACCTTTCATCTTTCTGGGTAGCCGGGGGCCATCACAGTTAGCGTGAACGGGCATGGGCTGCGCCCTCTTCCGTCCTGTGCGGTGCGCTTCAACCCAAACCTACCCCGCGAGCGGGGTAGGGGGGTTCTCAGCCTGTGGTCAGCGGGAACAGCGTGAGTTCGACCCGGCGGTTCATGGCCCGACCGGCCGCGGTGTCGTTGGTCGCGATCGGCTGGTGCGGGCCGAGGCCGATGGTGCCGATGCGCACTGGGTTTACGCCCCGGACCTGCAGCGCGTGGGCCACGCTCTGCGCGCGTCGCTCCGACAGCGTCATGTTGTACTGGACGCTGCCGGTGCTGTCGGTGTGGCCGGCGACCTCGATACCGGTCTGATCGTACTTGTTCAGCACCAGCACGACGGAGTCGAGCACCGACTGAAACTCCGGCTTGATCTCGGTGCGGTCCACGTCGAAGGTGATGTGGCCGGGCATGTTCAGAATCAGGTTGTCGCCGACGCGCGTCACGCTGACCCCGGTGCCTTCCAGTTGCTGGCGGATCTCGGCTTCCTGCCGATCCATGTAGTTGCCGATCGCGCCGCCGGCCAGTGCGCCGATGCCGGCGCCGATCATCGCGCGCTCGGTACGGTTGCGGCTGGAGGTCACGCTGCCGAGAATCGCGCCGGCTGCAGCGCCGATTCCCGCTCCGGCGGCGGTTCGCGACACCCGCTCGT
>SKQM01000161.1 GCA_007119005.1 Thioalkalivibrio sp. | reverse complement strand
GCCCGTATGCGCGCTTCCAGAGCGCGATGTTCGACAAGGATACGCTGATCATCTCCTACGACGAGGAACGCGGCGAACCGCGGGGCCCGCGCCGGCGCGGCTCCGATTACAAGGCCAAGGGTCTGGGCGACTGCATTGAATGCACGCTGTGTGTGCAGGTCTGCCCGACCGGCATCGACATCCGCGATGGCCTGCAATACCAGTGCATCGGCTGTTCGGCCTGCGTCGATGTCTGTGATGAGGTCATGGACAAGATGGGCTACCCGAGAGGGCTGGTGCGCTACACGACGGAAAACGCGATGGCCGGCAAGCCCGCCAAGGTGCTGCGACCGCGCGTGTTTCTCTACGGCACCCTGCTTCTGGTGCTGCTGGCCGGCTTCGTTTACGGTGTCTCCGCACGCAGCGAAGTGGGTATTGACGTGATTCGCGACCGTAACGTGCTCTACCGGGAACTGCCTGATGGGCAGGTCGAGAACGTCTATACACTGAAGCTGACCAACCGTGCGAACACCGAGCGCCACTTCGAGATCAGCATCTCCGGGCTTGAAGGAGCCCAGTTGGCCTGGCAGGAGGGTGACTACGTCGCGGTTCCGCCCGGCCGAGTGATCGAGTTCCCGATCAGCGTGCGCAAGGATCCCTTCGGCTTGACGTCAGCGAGCAGCGAGGTCATCTTCCATGCACGGGTCGTGGACCAGCCCGAGATCGCCAACGAACGCTCCAGCCGTTTTGTCGGTCCGCTACGTTGACCGCTTTAGCCTGAGGATCTGCATCCATGCGTTATCCCCGTGAAGACACCGTGCCCTGGTACAAGCAGTTCTGGCCCTGGTTCGTGATTACCCCGCCACTGGTTGGGATCATGCTGGGCGTGCTACTGGTCACCGCAGCTACCCACGACCCTGATGGGCTGGTGATCGGCGATTATTCGAAGGAAGGCCGCGGTATGAACCAGAGCATCGCGCGGGCACAGTTCGCGATGCAGCTCGGGCTGGCCGCAGACGTGCAGATCGAGGGCACGCAGGTCTCTGTGCTGCTCGAGAGCAACCCGATCATTCCGCCGCAGGAGCTGGAACTGAAGCTGGTGCACCCAACCCGCGATCAGTTCGACCAGAAGCTCGTGCTGACTTACGACCCGGTGAGCAAGCGGTACCACGCGGACATCGACAAGCTGGACACCGCCCTCTGGTACGTATACATCGAGCCGCTGGACGGGGCCTGGCGGTTGCGTGGCCGCATGGCCGACTTCGACGCCCGCGAGATCCGTCTCGAGCCCAGCGCCTGACCGGACCTTCGGACCGAGCATCAGACCCCAACCCTTACGGGGTCTGATCCGCTCGCCGCAGGGCTCCCCAGCCCCGGATGCACCCGATGCAAGCCAATCCGATCTTCGACGCCGACCTGATCCGCCGCTACGACAAGGCGGGGCCCCGCTACACTTCCTATCCCACGGCGGTGCAGTTTCACTCGGGTTTCGACGAGGGGCAGTACCGGCAACAGGCCGCCATCAGCAATGCGCGTGGCGGTCCCCTGTCGCTCTACTTCCACATTCCCTTCTGCGACACGGTCTGCTTCTACTGCGCCTGCAACAAGGTGGCGACAAAGGATCGGACCAAGGCCCAGCCCTACCTCGATGACGTCTACCGGGAAATGGCGCTGCAGGCGGCCCTGTTCGATGACGGCCGTCCGGTCGAGCAGCTGCATTGGGGTGGCGGCACGCCGACGTTCCTGAGCCTGGACCAGATGCGGGAACTGATGTGTCGGACCGGCGAGCACTTCCAGCTGAAGACGGACGACACCGGCGAGTACTCGATCGAGATCGACCCGCGCGAAGCCGACGCAGCCACCGTGGCGGTGCTGAGGGAACTCGGCTTCAACCGGATGAGCCTCGGGGTGCAGGACTTCGATGCCACCGTGCAGAAAGCGGTGAACCGCATCCAGACCGAGGAGGAAACCCTCGCTGTATTGCGGGCGGCGCGCGCGGAGGGCTTCCACGGTATCAGCATCGACCTGATCTACGGACTGCCCTTCCAGACCGTGAACGGTTTCCTGCACACGTTGGACCGGGTGATCGAGGCGAGCCCCGACCGGCTGTCGGTGTTCAATTACGCGCATCTGCCCACGCGCTTCATGCCGCAGCGGCGCATCAACGAGGCCGATTTGCCAACGCCGGCGGAAAAGCTTTCGATCCTGGAGGCCACGATTCGGCACCTTACCGACGCGGGGTATGTGCTGATCGGGATGGATCACTTCGCGAAACCCGATGACCCGCTCGCGCGCGCCCAGCGCGAAGGCAGCCTGTACCGGAACTTCCAGGGTTACGCCACGCACGCCGAATGCGACCTGGTCGCGATGGGCGTGTCGTCGATCGGCCAGGTCGGTGACTGTTTCAGCCAGAACGTGAAGGACCTCAACACCTATCACGGCATGCTGGCCGAGGGCCGGCTGCCGATCGAGCGCGGCCTGGTGGTGAACGAGGACGACAAGCTGCGCCGCGCGGTGATCACCGAACTGATCTGCCACTTCGAGCTTGACGGCGACCACCTCGGCGCCGGCTTCGGGATCGACTTCGGCGACTATTTCGCGGACGAACTGGAAAACCTCGAGCCGTTCATCGAGGACGGCCTGCTGACCGTGGACGGCAACCGGATCCGTGTCCTCCCGGTCGGCCGCCTGATGATCCGCAACATCTGCATGACCTTCGACCGCTACCTCGACACGACCGGCGAGCGCCGCTTCTCCCGCACTCTCTAACCCCGTTTCCCATTGACCTCCGGTCGCGATCCCCAGCCTCAAATCGCGGCCAGAGTTCGCTCCTATGGGCAAGGATCGATCGCCTCCCCCTCCGGGAGCTCCTGCACGCGCAGCTGCTCCGCATCCCCCAGATCGGCATTCAGTGCCTCGGCCAGTGCGGCCCGGGCGGGCGCCTCGCCATGCACGAGCCAGATTCGCCCTGGCGGCTCGGGTGCCGCCTGCACCCACTGCCGCAACTCGCCCTGGTCGGCGTGGGCGCTCAGCCCCTGCAATTCCTCGACACGCGCGCCCACCTCGAACCTGCGGCCCTGGATCTTCAGTTCGCGGCCGCCTTCGAGCAGCACCCGCCCCCGGGTGCCCGGGGCCTGGTAACCGGTCAGCAGCACCACGTTGTCGGGATCCTCGCCGTGGGCGAGCAGGTGCCCCAGAATCCGCCCTCCGGTGAGCATGCCGCTCCCGGCGATGAGTACGAACGGGCCATCCTTGCGGTCGAGCCGTCGCGCTCGCTGAGCATGCTCGACGATGCGCACGCGTGCGAACACCGTGTCGAGGTCGGCAGCAGACAGCCGGTGCTCGTCCGGGTAGTTGCGGTACAGCTCGGACACCGCGGCGGCCATCGGACTGCTGAGATAGATCGGCACCTCCAGTTCCGGGCGACGGCGCAGCAGGCGATCCAGCAGCACCAGCAGAGTCTGGGACCGACCCAGCGCGAAGGCCGGCACCAGGAGCACGGCCTGCCGCTCGAGGATGTCGGACACGAGTTCCGCCAGGCGGTCCTCCGGGTTGCCCGCGGGGTGATTGCGGTCGCCATAGGTCGACTCCATCACCAGTGCATCGACCGCCTCCGGCGGCCTTGGCGGAAACATCACCGGATCGTGCAGGCGCCCGATGTCACCGGAAAACCAGACCCGCTGCCGCCCGTCGTCGATCAGCACTCCGGCCGCCCCGAGAATATGCCCCGCGTAATGGAAGTGCACCTCGGCCCCGCCCAGCCGCAGGGGCTTGCCGTACTCGGCGGAACGGAACTGGTGCAGTGCCCGCTCCACGTCGGCGGTGTCGTACAGCGGCAGTGCCGGCCGGTGCTTCGACCAGCCCTCGCGATTCGCCTGCTCCGCGTCCTCCTCCTGCAACCGCGCGGAATCCATCATGATCACGCGCGCGACCTCGCGACCGGCGCGCGT
>SKQM01000077.1 GCA_007119005.1 Thioalkalivibrio sp. | reverse complement strand
TCGACGCACGCCTCACCGCGGTCGCCGTACTCCTGCTGCCAAGCCTCGTTTTCGGCCTCGCCTATGAGCGGAGCGGCAACATCGCGGTGCCCGCGGTGATCCACGGGACTTACAATGCGGTGCTTATCGCAGCGAGCTACTACGCCGTGCAGGCCGGGGCTGGGGGTTGATTGGCGGGCGTTCCCGAGGGACCCGGCTGGGTGACTCAATCTACCGGCAGAAAGGAGCCACCTGGTAGAAACGCCGGCACCGGAACTGGGATTCGCAGCTGGACAGCTGGCGCTCGTATCGATCGGCACGCTCGGCGACCTGCCGTGCCGCCCGCTGCACCCCGGGCTTGTTGCGCCAGGTCCCGCGATTGTAGCCACCCTGGCCCTCGTGATAGGCAAGGTAGAGATGCTCGGCGTTCTGCAGGGAAACCCCGGTCATCCGTTGCGTGCGGACGTTGTACCAGCCGATGAAGTCGGTTGCGTACTTCATGTGCGTGCGCCTTGCAGTCAGGCTGCCGGCATCCGCGCGATACTCGCCCCAGACCGGATCCTGGGCCTGGGCGTAACCGTAGGCGGAGGAAGGCCGGCGCCACGGGACGACACCCAGCAGGCGGTCACGATCCGGCCGGACGTGGCTGCGGAAAGACGATTCCTGCTGGATGAAAGCCATCTGGGTTGCGATCGGCGTACCCCACTCGCGCTCCGCGTCACGCGCGTAGTCATACCAGCGGGGGTTTTCGCGAAAGATCTCGCAAAGGTTGTCCTGGTTAGGCGGCGGGGCGGGTCCACGCGCCGCGCAACCGGCGGTGAGTCCGATCAACCCCAGTAGCAGCAGCGCACGGACCACGGCGGCCCCAGGTGGAAATCCCATCTGCACCGAATCTCCCGGTTCAGGGCTTACTCGGGCCACCAGTATAGCGAAGCTCGCGGAGTCACCGGCCCCGAATCCCAATCCGTTGGTTCATCGACGCCCGGCGGGTTCTGTCGAATCTGCCCGGTGCGTCTGCCGCCTGGCACAACCGGCGCCTCTTCGTGGCACAATCCCGACGCACCACGCCGGTTCCTGAAACATAGCCATGTCCAGCATCCTCAGCATTCCGACCCGAGTCGTTCGTGGCTTCCCTGTGTTCCTCGTCCGCTACTTCGGCTGGCTTGCGCTGAGCGGGCTGGTCACGCTCGGCGGCGGCACCGTCATCATGCTGTTCAAGGAATGGTCCCTGCTCACCATCCTCGCCTCGCAGCTCGTCTGGCCCAGGCTGATGCTCGCCATGCTGATCGCGGTCCCCATCGCCCTGTTCCCCGTCGGCCGCTTCTACTTCATCAGCGCCATTCTCGGCGGCCTCGCCTACCACCTCCTCCTCCTGATCCTCTAAAGAAGGTCGGACCAAGACACCCCATTGATTTTTCGAAAGATGGAGGCGAAAAGCACCCCGAAAAAGGCCTTGAAGGGCCATTTTCGGCATCAAAAATGCGACCCCAAGGATTTCGTGCGAGAGAACCGCATGGTGCACCGGTTCCGGGTGCCGTCTTGGTCCGACCCCGGGTTTGAGATGTTTGCATGGAAACGATGATCGAGGATCGGCTGGTCGATGTTGAGAGCTTGCGTGCGGCCCAGCGCCTTGGGCTGCATCCGATTGTCGCGCGGGTGCTGGCTCACCGGGCGGCGGCGGTTGGGGTCGAGCCGGACTGGCTACTCGATTTCTCGCTGCACTCGCTGGACCCGCCCGATGGGCTGCCGGACATTGACCGGGCCGCGGAGCGGGTCGCACGCGCGATTCTCGATGGCGAGGTCATCGCACTGGCCACCGATGCCGACTCCGACGGAGTGAACGCGCATGCCGTCCTGACCCGCGGCCTTGCCGAGCACCTCGGCCACCCGCGCGGGCGCATCCAGCATTACATCGGCCTGAAACTCTCGGAGGGCTACGGCCTGTCGGACCCGGTCTGCGACCGCATTCTGGCCGCAGAGCCCCGCCCTGCCCTGGTGATCACCGCAGACATCGGCTCATCCGATGGCCCACGCATCGAACGCCTGGCCGCAGCCGGGATCGACAGCGTGGTCACCGACCACCACGGGATTCCAGCATCCGGCGGCCCCGCCGCAGCCTTGGCGTTCGTGAACCCCCGGCGCACCGGCGCGCCCTACCCGGACCCGCTGATTGCCGGGGTGATGGTGGCGTGGTTACTGCTGTGGGCCGTACGCCGGCGGCTGATCGACGGCGGTCACCGGCCGGCGGACAGCCCCAGCCTCGGCGCCCTCCTGGGCTGGGTGGCCACCGGCACCGTCGCCGATGTCGTCTCGCTCGCGCGCAGCCGGAACAACCGCATCGTGGTTCGCGCCGGTATCGAGCGCATCGAAGCGGCCGACTACCCCTGCTGGCGCGCCCTGCGCAGCTACCTCGGCGACCCCGCGAAGCCACTCTCCTCGCAGGACCTCGCTTTCGGGATCGGCCCGCGCCTGAACGCGGCGGGGCGCCTGCACGACGCAATGACCGGGGTCCGCTTTCTGCTCGCGGAGGATGATGCAGACGCCCGCGAGGGCGCCGCATTGCTGGAGGAGACCAATCACGCCCGCCGGGCGATCGAGAAGCGTCTCACCGAGGAGGCGTTGCAGCTCGCCCGGACCCGCATCGCGGAGGGTGCGTCTGCGCTCGCGATCCCGCTCGCTGAAGGCCACGCAGGCGTTCACGGCATCGTCGCCTCGCGGCTGATGCAGGCCTTCGCCCGTCCCGCGGCCTGCTTCTCACCCCATCCCGAAACCCCCGGTCTTCTGACGGGCTCCTGTCGCAGCGTGGACGGGGTGCCGATGCTCGAAGTGCTACAGCGGATCGACGCGGCCAACCCCGGTCTGCTGCTGAAATACGGGGGGCACGCCGGGGCCGCGGGACTCACGCTCGAACAGGCACGATTCATGGATTTCGCGACCGCTTTCGAGGCGGAGGCCGCCCACCGGCTCCAAGGCAGACTCCTGAAGCCACGAATCCAGGTGGATGCCGACATCGAGCCCGGCGATCTCACCCTCGACCTCGTCCGCAGGCTGGCGGAGATCGGCCCCTACGGCCGCGAATTCCCGGAGGTGGTGCTGCGCGGAGCTTTCACCGTGCGCCGCACCCGTGAAGTCGGAAACACGGGTGGCCACTGGCGCCTCACCCTTGACCACGGCGGCCGGCCGGTCGACGGCATCTGGTTCAACGCCGGCCCCATCTGCCCCGTGACTTCCGGCGAGACCGCCGTACTGCTGTTCACACCCGAGGCCAACTGGTGGCAGGGTCAGCCGCGGCTGCAGGCCCGTGTTCTCACGCGGGAACGGTAGCGAAGCTCTGAGCCAAGGCGTTCGACAGGCTTCCTTCGACAGGCTCAGGACGAATGGCAAGTGGATGATTCGGTTCGTGCCGAGCGCGTCGAACCACAGACGGACTCGAAGCTCGCTCAGCGCTTCCCGAGCGTACCCTTGAGGTTAGCCCGGCTCCCGCAGCAGCGACTGGAGCCTGGCCACCTCCTGCTGCGCGTCGACCAGCTCGGTCACGTCGTATTGAACGCCGAGGTAGTAGATCAGCCGCCCGGAGGCATCGCGCAGTGGCTGTATCGACAGGCGATTGTGAAAAAGCGAGCCGTCCTTGCGGTAGTTGCGCAGGGTCACCTCGATCGGACGGTGCTCGCGCAGCGCTTCCCGAATCGCGTCCAGCCCAGGCTGATCCCGATCCTCGCCCTGCAGAAACCGGCAGTTGTGCCCCAGGATCTCCTCCCGTGTGTAGCCCGTGATGCGCTCGAACACCGAGTTCGCGTACACGATGGGGTTGTCCGGGAGATCGGGGTCCGACAACGTGACCCCGTTCACGCAGGTGTCCAGGATCTGGGTGAGCACGGTGGGAATGATCCCGTTGTCCTTCTCGGCGGTGAACAGCATCTTCTTCTCCGAACGGTGGGCGCGCTCAAGCGATTTCTTTTTCGATCAACACCTTCAGGT
>SKQM01000021.1 GCA_007119005.1 Thioalkalivibrio sp. | reverse complement strand
GGGCGCGGGTGATCGCCGGCAGCACCTGTGCGACGACGCCCACCGAGCGGGCTCGCGCGAGCGCTTGTTCGCGGTCGGCGGCGAATTCGTCCACATCGAGGTGCACGTGGGTGTCGATCAGCGGGATCGGTGCTAGTGGGCGCTGCATGTCGCGATTCTAGCCCTGTCGGGCACCCTCCCCAACCCCCACAGATGGGAGGGCGGGAGTTTCCCGGCGTCCTTGAACCGGCTCGGCGTCGGGGCAATACTCAGGTCAGGCTCGAACAGGCACAGGGAGGTGCCCGATGGGAGAGGCATTGCCGCGCAGAACGATGGACCACGCTGAATACCTGAGCTGGGAGGCGGAGCAGGCGGAAAAGCACGAATATCTCGCGGGCGAGATCTACGCGATGGTCGGGGTGCGCCGGGAACATGCGCTGGTCGCGCTGGCGATCGGAAGCGTGCTGCGCCAGCGCCTGAAGGGCTCGCCCTGCCAGGCCTTTGTCGCCGACATGAAGCTGCGCGTCGAGGCCGCCGACGCGTATTTTTACCCGGACGTGATGGTGACCTGCGACCCGCGCGACCGCAGCGCCGATACCGCGATCGCTCACGCCTGCCTGGTGATCGAGGTGCTGTCCGATTCCACCGCGGCGTTCGACCGCGGTGCGAAGTTCGCGGCCTACCGCCGGCTGGAGAGCCTGCAAGAGTACCTGCTGGTGGACATCGAGGCCCGGCGTCTGGAGCTGTACCGGCGCGAGGGAGGACACTGGCTGCTGCTCGAGTCCGAGCCCGGCGGTCCCACGCTGCAACTGGACAGCGTCGGCGTATCGCTCGACCCTGCCGAAGCCTTCGAGGACCTGGAGCCGCCGCGGGACCATTAACCTGCCACGATAAGGAAGGGGCAGATTCATGAATCTGTCCCCGCGACTGCCCGCCGGCCTCAGGGACAGGGGTAGGTATACCGGGCGTGGATCGCCTCGATCGCGTTGCAGACTGTGTCGTCCAGCTGGATCTCGACGCTGGCGATGTTCTCGGCCAGCTGGTCGAGGCGCGTCGCGCCCACCAGGTTGCTGGTGACGAAGGGCTGGCGGTTGACGAAGGCCAGCGCCATCTGGACCAGCGTCAGACCGTGTTCCCGGGCCAGTGCGGCGTAGGCCTCGGTGGCAGCAATGCCCTGCGGGTTGCTGTAGCGCGAGAAGCGCTCAAACAGGGTCAGACGGGCCCCTTCCGGCTGCGCGCCGCCCAGGTACTTGCCGCTGAGCATTCCGAAGGCCAGCGGCGAGTACGCGAGCAACCCGACATCCTCGCGGATCGCCATCTCGGCCAGCCCGGACTCGAAGCCGCGGTTCAGCAGGTTGTAGGGGTTTTGGATGCTGGCAATCCGCGGGGCAACGCCCTGCTCGGCCGCACGCAGCCACTGCATCAGCCCCCAGGGCGTCTCGTTGGAGATGCCGATCGCGCGCACCCTGCCATCACGCACGAAGCCATCGAGTACTGCGGCCGTCTCGGCGATCGGGGTCGCGATCTCTTCGGCTGCGTGCTCGTAGCCGAGCTGGCCGAAGTAGTTGGTGGTCCGTGCCGGCCAGTGCACCTGGTAGAGATCCACATGGTCGGTCTGCAGGCGCTCCAGGCTGCGCTGCAGCGCCTCCTCCATCTGTTCGCGAACGAGTTGCGGCCCGCCCCGCAGCCAGGGCATGGACTCCGCAGGACCGGCCACCTTCGTCGCCAGCACCACCTGCTCGCGGCAGCCGCGCGCGCGCAGCCAGTTGCCGATGAAGGTCTCGGTCCGACCCTGGGTTTCCGCCCGGGGCGGCACCGGGTACATCTCGGCCGCATCGATCAGGTTCACGCCCTGCTCCAGCGCGTGATCAAGCTGTTCGAAGGCCTCGGCCTCGGTGTTCTGCTCGCCCCAGGTCATCGTGCCCAGCCCGATCAGACTGACCTCGATGCCGGTGCGACCCAGCGGGCGGTATTGCATCCGGTCCTCCGTGAGATCTCGGGCGCGCTGCCCGCGTTGTTCAGGTGAACAGCGTCAGCACGCCGGTGTAGCCGTAGAGGCGATTCGCGAAAATCTCGCCATTGGCGAAAAATCCGACCAGCGGGACATCGCCCAGCGCATCCTGCACGATGCGGACCTCGGTTCCCTCGCCCCCGAACTGGTGCCGCCCGCGCCCGAGACAGCTGACGTAAAGGGCACCCCGAATCCCGCCGGGATTCTGGGCCCGGATCTCCGTCACCATACGCTCGAGGTCCTCGCGAGCCGCCTGACCATCGCGGCGCACGAACAGGATGTGCTGCCCCTGCTCCAGCATCTCGCCGACCGCGAGCAGGTTGCGATCCAGATCGATGCCGATGATATTGCGGACGCGGTAGTCGCCGGTGTCCGAACCGCTGATCGGCAGACCGATGTGGATATAGCCGAGGGCGCGGCGCAGGTCACGGGCCAGCACGTCCCCGATCACTTCCCGGAACACCGGAAGCGCGGGGCGCTCGTCCAGCTTGACGATGATGTTGCGCCAGGTCTCGCTTAGCCGGTGCTGCCCCGGCAGCGGCGAGCAGCCCTGCGTGTGGCGTGCCGCCAGCGGCACATTTTCCCGCAGGGCCAGGCCGGACACCCCTCCCGAGAGCACGGCCCCGGCAAACTGCACCACCTCGCCCTGCCCCGAGCTCACCCCCCCGGTGGTGAACCATGCAGTCTCGCGGTCGATGCGCGAGAGCAGCTCCTCGAGGCCCTCGAACCCGGGATCCGCATGCAGGATCAGCCGACCGGCCTGGCCCGGCTCCAGAAAGCCCTCCAGCTGTTCCCGGAGTGCCTCGAACGAGTTGACCGGGCCGCGGATCAGCCGGAAATCCTCCGCGTCCAGTTCGCCGACCATCGCGACCGCCGCGGGAGTCTCGTAGAACTCGTCGCGGCCGCCGATCAGCGCCGTGCCCGCGCATCCCGTCCACATCCAGACCCCGGTAGCCGCACGCAGCGCATCCAGCAACCCGGCCCCGTGCCGCGCCATCGAGTCCGAGAGGTACAGCAGCCCGACCCTGGATCCCGTCCGCGGCTCGGCAGCCTCCAGTGCCAGGCCCGCGGCCAGATCCCTGGCCAGGGCGGCAGGGTCGCTGCCACTGGCCGATGCGAATCGGAATGTCGATGCCCCTGTCATCCGGCGATGTGCTCCAGCATGCTCAGTGCCTCGTTGTCGTTCGCGGACATTCCCCGCATGACCTCGATCCGGCCGGGCGGGTTCCCGAAACGCAGCCGGGCATGGTGCCGATCTTCCAGTTCCTCGAGAAACCAGGCGATCTCGGACGGGTGGACGGCCCTGCCGCCACGCTCCAGGTGCCGGACCAGCATGTCCTGATCGCGGATGCACAGCAACAGTGGCTGCGGCAGATCCAGCGGCAGCACGTGGGTCTGCACCAGCCATTCGACCGGGGTCGGCCGCGAGGCCGGCAACTGCCGCGCGTCGAGCCGGAAGTGGCCGCCACCGCCGGGCTGCTTCAGCAGCTCTTCCAGCCATTCCTCCGGAAAGCCCCGATGCACGATCAGGCTGCGCCCGGTGAAGCGTGCGCGAAACTGTTCCAAGTGCCGAACCGGCCGCCGGGCCAGAAAACCGAACACCATCGTTCCTCCGCGGGTGTGCTGCCGCGCATCGTAGCGGACCCGGACGGAACCCGAAAAAAAGCCCCGCACGTGCGGGGCTTCGGAGCGAATCTTCAGCCGCGGCGGCCGAGGATGTCGTGGATGATGGGCGCGAGGATGATCTCCATCGCGAGGACCATCTTGCCGCCGGGCACGACCAGCGTGTTGGGTCGCGACATGTAGGAGTCGTGCAGCATGTTCAGCAGGTAGGGGAAGTCCACGCCGAACCGCTTGGGATCGCTGAACCGGATCACCACCAGACTCTCGTCGGGCGTCGGGATGTCGCGCGCAATGAACGGGTTGGAGGTGTCGACGGTCGGCACCCGCTGGAAGTTGATGTGGGTGCGCGAGAACTG
>SKQM01000104.1 GCA_007119005.1 Thioalkalivibrio sp. | reverse complement strand
GCCCGCATTCACCGATTACCGATCAGGCCCCGCTAGATCCGTGAGCATCACCACCACCATCCAATCAATCGCAGAATCGCGTTGTAGTAGGTAGGCACACCCTTGCGTGCGTGCAACTGTCTGTTTGTGGGCGACCGCTTTCGATCAGATAGCGCTGGCTGATTGCCGCAGCTCGGGTGACGGGTAAGGGCCGACTTTCGACCCCGAGACGCGTCAGAAGCAATGTTGGCCAATCGCTGGCCGGCTGTTTTCTGTCAAGGCCTCGCGATGGTCGCCTACCGGTGGAGAATCCCAGGGGTGTTTGGTCGGGCACGAATTCCCTGCATCGGCCTGCTTTCACAATGCGCCTGGCCCTCCCGCGATAAAATGGAGTTTTGCATCCATCACGACTTGTCAGGAGCTTGATGTGCAGTTGCTAAAGCCCGGGCCCTTTCCGATCCTGTCGGATCTGCAACTGATCGCCGAACGGCTTCCAGTCGAAGGCGGGCGGTTGTTGGAACTTGGCTGCGGGCGTGCGCAGACGACCCGGCGCATCGCCGAGGAACTGCCCGTGCGCGAGGTGATCGCGACGGAGGTCGACCGGGTGCAACACGAGAAGAACCTGCGAATCACCGATCTGCCAAAGGTGACCTTCCGGTTGGGCGGCGTCGAGGCGATTGAACAGCCAGATGGATCGATCGATGCGGTGATCATGTTGAAGTCGCTGCACCATGTTCCACGTCGTCTGCTGACCCAAGGCCTGAGGGAGATCCACCGCGTTCTGCGGCCTCGCGGCATCGCCTACTTTTCCGAGCCGCTGTATGCCGGGCATTTCAACGAGATCATGCGCCTTTTTCACGATGAACGAGTCGTGCGCGAGCATGCGTTCGAGGCACTGCGCGCGGTTGTCGACGAGGGACTGTTCCTGCTCGAGGACGAGGTCTTCTTCGACAGCATCAGCCGCTTCCAGGGTTTTGCTGAGTTTGAAGAGCGGATTCTTGGGGCAACCCACACCGAGTTCGTTATTGACGAGATGCTCTATGCGCGTATTCGCGATCGCTTCATGCGGCATGTGGGGCCGGATGGTGTGGCGGAATTCCGCAACCCCAATCGGGCCGACCTCTTGCGCAAGCCCTGAGCGCCTGCCCGAGAGCACACGCGAACGGGCCCTGCTGTCTGCATCCCGGGACGCGAAACGGTCACTGGTCCGCATGATCGTTCCGTCGTCCGCGGCGGCGCCGCCATGTTGGGTGATCAGCATCGGCTCCCTGTCCCGCTCAAGTTCAGCGAGGACCTCGATTGCCTGACGCCTGCGGGAGAACTGGTCGACGAGGACCTCTACCTCCTTCCGGGCATGGTGTCTAAGGAGTGTCCTCGTCGATGCCCTCCTTTTTCACTGGGAGGAGCACCTTGCGATCGACCCCTAGCATCAGCGCAGCGGGCGCCGCGATGAAGATGGAGGAGTGCGTGCCCACGAGCACGCCGACGATCATGGCAATCGCGAAGCTGAACAGCGCAGGGCCGCCCAGCAGGACCAGTGCCACCAGAACGATCAGGGTTGTCAGACTGGTTACAATCGTGCGCGAAAGGGTCTGATTCACCGCGCTGTTCATCACGAACTCGCTGGATTCCTTACGCAGCCGGCGGAAGTTTTCACGGATGCGGTCGTAGACCACGATGGTGTCGTTGAGCGAGTAGCCGATCACCGCGAGAATCGCCGCCAGGACGGCGAGATCGAACTCGATGCCCGTGATGGAGAAGAAGCCCAGGGTCAGCACCACGTCGTGCACCAGCGCGAGCACCGCCCCAACTGCGAACCGCCACTCGAACCGGAGCGCGATGTAGATCAAGATGCCGAACAGCGCATAGATCATGGCCAGGCCACCCTTCTCGCGCAGTTCCTCGCCAACCGCCGGCCCGACGAACTCGACGCGGCGCAGTTCGAGTCCCGCGGGGCTAATTGCGGCCAGCGCACTCAGCACCTGGTTGGACAGCAGCGCCTGGTCCGGTGCGTCGTCCCGTGGGGGCAGCCGGATCAGCACGTCGCGCGATGTCCCGAAATACTGCACCGTCGCCCGCAAGAACCCGCTGTCCGACAGTTGTCGCCGGATCGGCTCCAGTTCCACCGTCGCCGGGTATCCGACTTCGACTACGGTGCCACCCGTAAGGTCGATTCCGTATTCCAGACCACGCGTCGCGAGCAGGGTGAGCGAAATCAGCACCAGAACCAGAGAGATGCCGATCGCAAGATGTCGGTGACCAAGAAAGTTGATGTTGGCGTTGGCGAAGGTGAGGTGCGGCAGCATGGGGGTGGCGATCGGGTAGGATGCGATGTACCAGTATGTTCTTGTTAAACGTTGTTCTGATAATCAATTTTTTGGATACCGACAAAGAGCCACTGATGCCGTGGCGCACCGGCGAATTCCCGTCGGCAGGCCAGCGTTTTCCGCATCGGGTCTCGACCATGGCGGCGACGAGGCCGTCGGATGGCCGGCGGTGGCACCTGCGTATGGGAACTTGGCATTTCCGGGCACATTGGGAATCCGGCCTGAGACGTTGGAGTTGGAGGCGGCACGTTGCGCGTCCTAGTCTGTAGCTGTTTCCACTTCAACGGGACCGTCGATGGAGGGTAGCCATCTGATCTTTCCGGACCGCTGCATTGCTCACCTCGACATGGACGCGTTCTACGCGTCCGTTGAACTGCTGCGCTACCCCGAACTGCGCGGCGAGGCACTGGTGATCGGCGGGCGTCGGGCGGACCCACCGGCCCGCGGCGCGGAGGGTGCCTGGCAGTTCGCGCGCCTGCGCGATTACCGTGGCCGGGGCGTGGTCACCACGGCGACCTACGAGGCACGCGCTCTGGGTGTGCACTCCGGCATGGGCCTGATGACCGCCGCTCGGCTCGCGCCCGACGCGTTCCTTCTGCCCGCCGATTTCACCGCCTACCGACATTACTCGGGGCGGTTCAAGTTGGCCGTCGCAGCCATGGCACCGCAGATCGAGGACCGCGGGATCGACGAGATCTACATCGATCTGACTGCGGCCCGCAGCGATCCCACGCGGGTCGCCCGCAGGATCAAGGAGGCGGTGTATGCCACGACGGGACTGTCCTGTTCGATCGGGATTGCCTCGAACAAGCTGCTGGCCAAGATCGCGTCGGAGCTGGACAAGCCGGACGGACTGACGGTGGTCGGTCCGGCGGATCTTGTGGCCCGGATCTGGCCGATGAAGGCATACAAGATCAATGGGATCGGGCCAAAATCGGCGAAACGACTTGAGACTCTTGGCATTCACACCATCGGCGATCTTGCGCGGGCCGACCTGGGGTTGCTTCAGACGCACTTCGGCCGCAACTATGCTGCCTGGCTGCACGAAGCCGCGCACGGGCGGGACGACCGGCCGGTGGTGACAGAGGCCGAGCGCAAGTCGATCAGCCGCGAGACCACCTTTGAACGCGACCTGCATCCGCGGCAGGACCGCGCCGAGCTCACCGCTATCCTGGTGGCCCTTTGCGACCGGGTGGCCGCCGATCTTCAGGCGCTGGGCGTGCGTGGGCGGACCGTGGGCATCAAGCTGCGCTACGAGGACTTCCGCACACTGACACGCGACCACACGCTGCACGAGCCGCTCGACGATCCGCGTGATCTCCTGGCCGCGAGCCGGGAGTGTCTGCGCCGGGCGCCGCTGGACCGGCCGCTGCGACTTCTGGGCGTGCGCGTGAGCGCTCTGGTACCGGTCGGTGAGGTCGCCGAAAATCCGGGTCCCTGGGCACAGCGCGAGTTGGCCTTCGACGAGTGAGCCGCCTCGCGTGGGGAGCGGTGAAGCGCAAATGTCCCGGGAGGAGGGGTGGGCCATCGCGCGCAGGATCAGCTTGCCGTCATTTTTCAGGGTAAACGCTGGCCCGCGGCGACTTCCGATAGAATCCGCCTGAATTTCCGGGGCGGTGCCGTTGCTCAGCGGGCGGCACCGGTAGCAACGCAGTTGGGAGAGGCTGGATGGATACCTTCGAGTGCAACACCTGTGGTTTTATCTACGATGAGGCGGAAGGGCTTCCGGACGAGGGGATTCCACCCGGAACCCGATGGGAAGACATTCCTGACGACTGGGTCTGCCCAGAGTGCGGCGCCACAAAGGCGGACTTCACGCCGATCGTCTTCGATTGACCAACGAAACCTCCCCCGCCTAGATCGGGGTCAGGAAAGACACCGCGTCGGCGCCGACGGCCTCACGGCGGCGCAGGCGTTCCCGAAAGTCTTCAGGATCGGCGGAGTCGCCCATCACGCGCCGTACGCGGTGTCGGTGATACGCCGCCAATTGCTCGGAAAACGCGAGTACCTGCGCGTGGTCTTCCGGAAACAACTCCCGGTGCAGCGCCGGAAGGCGGTACCACGGTACCGTCGGACGGGCATGGTGGGCATTGTGGTACCCGAAATTCAGGGTCCACAGGTTCAGCCAGGGAAATCTCAGTGACACCGGGTTGGAAAAAGTATGTGACTGCTCATAGACGATGTCGCCTCGGCGCGAAGGGTCGCCGCCGTTCTCAAGGGTGAGGCTCACTTCGTAATTGTGCTGAAATGCGTCCATGAACCGCAGCGAGTGCAGCATCAGGAACCAGGCGACGAGGTACAGGACAGCGGCCGCCGGGTTCCAGATCAGAACGAGCAGGAAGAGGGTCCCACGGACGGCCAGCACACCCAGTACCCGGCTGCGCAAATGCTTGCGGCTCTCCCAGATGAAAGGCAACAGGATCTGGGTCCAGTGCATCATCACCGGTAGGGCGGGGATGTAGGCCCACTCCAGCACTTCGATCAGCCGGCGTAGCCGCGGGCGACGACCCAGGAAGGCGACGTGGTCAAATGCGACGACATCGATGTTGTCGACATGGTGCCGCATGTGCTTGTTGCGGATGTCCTCGAAGCGGGCGTAGGCGCTTGCGGCGATCCAGTTGAGCACGCGGCCCAGCCGGGCGTTGTGTTCGTTGCGCCGGAACAGGGAGTTGTGCCCGCACTCATGGAGCAGGTAGGCGGCGATCACCATCGCGTGCGCTGTCAGAAGTGTCCCGGCCAGCAACCCGAGTGGATGCGTTGCGAACAGCAGCAGGCCGATGCCTCCGAAATAGCCGGCGAACACGTAGGCGGTGACCGCGATCAGGGGCCAGAAGCCGCTGCGGTCCCGCAGAAGGGATTGCCGTTCCATCCAAAAGCCTCCTCGGCGTGTCATCGAGCGGGGGTTGCGCAGCCACCCGAGGACGGGCGTGTCTGCTTCGAATTGCGTGGTCCTGCGGGCCGCGGATCCACCGGCAGATTGCGCCATTGCGTGAAATGGCGCCGTTCCTCGCCGGCCATCCAGCGGTTGATCTCCCAAAGGTCGGCTACCGGCGCCTGCGTGAAGGGAAGCTGGTGCAGATAGCCGTCCGGGCCGAACTCCGGGGTCATCGTCGTGCTGATGACACCGGCAGCCTGCTGTGCCTCCCAGAAGACTTCCCAGCAGCGCTGGTGACTCGCCAGTGCCTCGGCGTACTCCGGTGCAGCAGGGTGCGGGACCTGCGGCCCCTGGTCGTAACCGACACGTGCGTGTATGTGCCGGACGTTGGGTGCGATCAGGCGGATGGTCGGCATCTCGGTGTCCATCAACCGCTCCGCCACCACGCACCAGTGGCTGAGGTCGGCCGTCAGCCGGATTTCGGGAAGTTCGCCCACGATCTGTGCGCACCGCCAGGGATTGAACAGGCACCGACTGCGGTGCGTCTCGAAGCAGAGTTCGAGGCCCAGCGACGCGGCCACATCCATGCCCGCCTCGAGAAAATGCAGCACATCCGCGTGTGACCAGGCATCGAGACCGCCGATGCAGTTCACGCGGACAGGGTTGAACGACGCGCAGGCCTCGAGCTTGGCGCACAGGTCTTCGACATGGTCATGCACGCTCAGCCCCCGTTGTGGAACGTATCCACCGCCGGTGACGATCTCGGCAATCCAGGACATGCCCGCATCGTTCTGAACGGAACCAAGTTCGCGCTGCTCATGTTGCGAGGCGGGTACCGGGGACTCGATTCCAGCGAATCCCGCGGACTGCGCCTCGGACGCGAAGTCAGCCAGGTTTCCACTCGTTCCCCAGCGCGTTCTGTAGAGCGACAGTTCCATGACCCCTCCTGATTAGCGCAAAAATACATGTAAATCTGCTTGCGTCAAGAACCCTGTTCACGACTGTGGCCGATCCGCCGCGGGATCACGCCCCTGACGCCGGGCGCTATTCCAGCGCTGGTGGTATCCTCAATTTCAAATAAAAGAATTCCGCCTTCTGATGCCCCGTCGTCACTCGCTTGCCCAGAGAAAAAGCTTCGTGCTCGCGCTGCACGAAATCGATCGTTTCTGGGGCGAGGTTTTTCCCGATGAGGCCTATTACGATCTCAACTACTCGGACCTCTTCACCCGCATGTGGCTGGCGGGGGACAAGCCGATGAAGAAGACGGATCTCTATGCATTCATGCCCCGCGTGAGTCTTCGAACCGCGGTGAAATATGTGCAGCGCGCGATCGTAGCGGGTCTTCTGACGGAGACGGTCGACCCCGCAGACCGCCGTTCCAAGCGCGTTGCGCTGTCGGCCGATCTCGCGCGAAGCATCGAGGGGTTCATCGATCACGCCCTCACCACGTTCGAGTCCGGACCCTTCGACCGGGATGTGAAGAGAGGCACCTGACACCGCATTCGTTGCACGGCCCCATACCTACACCGCCGACTCACTCGCCCTGGAACCCTCCGTGCGCATCATCTGCAGGATTCGCGACTCCATTTCCCCGTAATCCGGTATCGCCTTCAGCGCGGCCTTGTCGAGTCGGCGCTCGTCGGCACCGAATGTCGGCTCGATGACCTCGATCAGCCGTCCCGGCCCACGACTGAAGAAAGCGATACGGTCACCCATGAAGATGGCCTCCTCGATGTCATGGGTCACCATCAGCACGGTCATGCGCTCCTTGTGCACGATGCCGAGGACCAGTTCCTGCATCTGCCAGCGGGTCTCGGGGTCCAGTGCGCCGAAGGGCTCATCCATCAGCAGGATATCGGGCTGGTTGGCGAGTGCGCGGGCAATGGCCACACGTTGTCGCATGCCCCCGGAGAGCTGGTCCGGGTAGGCCTTGCGAAAGGGCGTCAAGCCGATCCGATCCAGAAAGTAGTCCACCACCCCGCTGCGGACTCCCGCGGCTGAACTGTTGATGCGCAGTCCGTAACCGACGTTCTCCTCGACGGTCAGCCAGGGAAACGAGGTGTAGGTCTGGAAAACCATGCCGCGATCACGGCCCGGGCCGGTGACCTCGCGTCCGGAAACCGTGATGCGTCCCTCGCTGATCGTCTCGAGCCCCGCCACCATCCGCAGCAGGGTCGACTTGCCACAACCCGATGGACCGAGCAGAACCCCGACGGCACCGCGCCGAAGGTCGAACGAAATCGACTCCAGCGCGAGCCGCGGGGGTTCGCGACGGTGGGCCCCCGGGTACCGCTTGCTGACGGATTCGATGCGCAGTTCGCCGAAGTCCGCCGATCTGTGGTGTTCAGGGCTCGACACGGGTCACCAGCCGCTCCATGACATCGAACCGGATCCCCGCTTCGGGTTCGAGCGTCGCCCCGACCAGGCCAAAGCGCTCCCACCACTCGCTGGTCAGGGCCCAGTGGTCCCGGATCTGGCCGTTGGAAAGCCCGAGGGGCGGATCCCCGTCCAGCAGGCCCATGAAGCGGGCGGACTCGGCCAGATCGAAGATGTGGATGCCGCCGTCCTTCGTTTCGCCGGTGTTGCCGATCACCATCTCGACATCACCGATCTCCAGTCCGAGGTTGCGCGCGATGATCTGATTGCCTTCCTCCGGGTTGGCCTTCCAGAAAGCCACCGCGTCGAAATAGGCCTGCATCGCGCGGGTCGCACGCTCGGGGTTCCGGTCCAGGAACGCCTCACCCATGTACATCCCGTCCCCCAGCAGTGCGGTGTCGATCCAGTAGTCCTCGCTGGAGGTGGCAACGACGCGCGCGCCGGGCATGTTTTCGAGCAATACGCTGCCGAAGGGCTCCCAGAATTCTGCAGCCGCAACGTTACCGCTGAGCATCGCACCGACCGCGTCATCCATGATCAGGTTCACGAACTGCACCTGGTCGATGCTCACGCCGTTGTCCTCCAGCCAGATGCCCATGAAGATCTGGGTCAGCCCTCCCTCCAGCACCGCGACCCGCTGGCCGATCAGATCCTGGGCGGACTCGACGCCCGGACGCACGATGATCTTGTCCACCCCGTAGGAAGGGTTCGTGTAAGCGACCAGGCGGATCGGCGTGCCCTCGTAGGCTGCGATGGGACCGTATTCAACGGTGCTGGACGCCACGTCGAGGCGTCCGGCTGCCATCAGGGCGAAGCTCTCGTACGGATCCTCGATCACCTGAATGTTGAGGTTCAGGTCTGGCGCCAGGTCCTTTTCCTTCGCGATGAACCAGAAGCCGTATCCCGGCCAGGTGAACAGCGAGACGTTCACGGTTTCGCGGGCCTGGGTCGGGGCCGTCGAGAGCAGCACGACGAGCATTGCCAACAAGAGCGGGGTCAGTCGTTTCATGGGGTTGACTCCTAGGGTTTGCGCGAGCGCTGCCGCGCGTAGGGGAAGAGCTTCCAGTGCAGAAGCCGGAACAACAGGTCGAGCAACAGCCCGAGGATGCCGATCATCACGATGCCCGCCATGACCTCGTCGACACGCACGAAGCGTCGGGCACGCATGATCATCGCGCCGATGCCGTCCGTGGCGGCGACGATCTCGGCGATGATCAGGTACGTCCAGCTCACCGCGAGCATCTGCCGCGCAATGTCCACGAGTCCCGGAAGGGACGCGCGAAAGACCACCCCGCCCAGAACCTGGCGGGTCGAGGCACCGAGGGTCAGTGCCGTTTCAATGAGCTCCATCCGTACGGAACGCACGTGGTCTGCGATCAGGGTCACCAGGAACCACACCACGCCGAGGAAGAGCAGGGCGATCTTCTGTGTGTCGCCGGCACCCAGCCACATCAGAAGCAGCGGGATGAACGCAGGGGCGGGGAGGTACCGAAATGGCGACACCAGCGGGTTGAAGAAGGCGGCCACCACGGGGAATGCTCCCATGAACAGCCCCAGCGGCAGCGCGAAGGCGAACGCGAGGGCAAAGCTGATCGCGACCCGGCGCAGGCTCGCCAGCACGTCGGCCTGAAAGTTCTGCTCGCTGAACAGCGTTTCCAGGGCCGAAATCACCTGTGTCGGTGGCGGAAAGAGGCGCTGCGGCGCGAGGTCTGCGGTGGCCGCGTATTGCCAGATGCCGAGAAAGATGAACCAGGCAGCGACCCCCAGCACGACGCGCAGGGTCACGCTGACGGGGCGCTGGAAAGCGATCCGTACGGCGCGTGGCCTCGATTGCCGCCTCCCGATGTACATGCCGCGCTACTCCTGATCCGACTGGCCCGCTGCGTGCGGATGACGCCGGCTGTTGCAAGACGGATGCCAACCCGGAAGGCTGTATAAGTCACGTTTACATGCAAAATTGCCTTGAAATACGTGTCCGGGGCGGGCAGGAGAGGCGCCCATGCGCACCACGACGGTGCCGGGCGATGCGGCGTCGCATCAGGTTGGTGCGTCACGGGAAGCGCAGAT
This sequence comes from Thioalkalivibrio sp., assembly GCA_007119005.1. Classification (GTDB taxonomy): domain Bacteria; phylum Pseudomonadota; class Gammaproteobacteria; order Ectothiorhodospirales; family Ectothiorhodospiraceae; genus Thioalkalivibrio. The sequence goes on along the minus strand of SKQM01000104.1, from coordinate 4,364 downwards.
TCGTGCTTGCCGTGGCTCGGAGCCGGAATCTGCGGCAGTATCTGCAGGCGAGGACCACCAGATCCCGGTGGGTGGCACGATGGGGCAGTCGGTGGAAGTCATCCAAGGCGCGGTACCCAAAGCGATACAACGAGTCGGATCTGTGGGAAGCTTAGGGCTGGCAGGATGTGCCGCCGTGGCACTGGCGCAGGCTTCGGCGTGAAAGGAACGCGACAATGAGCGAACCCAGTCCGCGGTTCTGGTCGATCTTTTTTGAGGTGTACGAAGCGCTGCCCAGGCAGGGGCCGGGCAATCGTGCAAGCGCCGAAAGAGCGCTCGGCTACTGCAGCGAGCTGCCGGCATCCCCTGCGATACTCGACCTGGGTTGCGGGGTCGGTGCGCAGACGCTGCAGCTCGCAGAACTCACGACCGGCTCGATCGTCGCGATCGACAGTCACGCGCCGGCCATCAAACGGCTGCGGGCGGCGATCGCGGAGCAGGGGCTCTCGCACCGGGTATCCGCAGTCGTCGCGGACATGGCCGATCCGGGGCAGTCGCCGGCGAGCTTCGATCTGATCTGGTCCGAGGGGGCGCTCTACAACATCGGGATCGGGAACGCGCTGCGGATCTGTCACGGCTTGCTGCGTCCCGGTGGCTACCTGGCTTTCACGGATGCGGTGTGGCGCAGCAAAAACCCGCCTGCCGAGGTCAAGACGAGCTTCGACCTGGACTACCCGGAAATGGGTTGGGTGAAGGACGTCGTGGCGGCCATCGACGACAGCGGATTCGAGTATCTCGGTGGCTTCACCTTGCCGGACGAGGCCTGGTGGTCCGATTTCTACACGCCGATGCAGCATCGCATCGAGAAACTGCGCGGCCAATACGCCGGGAATGACGAGGCCGTCGCGATTCTCGACCAGATCGCGCAGGAGCCGGAGATGCATCGTCGGCACTCCGACTGCTACGCCTACGAATTCTTCGTCGCGCGCCGCCCTCCGGCCGTTCCGTTGGAATAGGTCCGCGTCATACGGCAGCGCAGGCGGTTATCCACGGGCCCACCACGTCCCTTTCTTTCCGGGGTGGAGGATTCAGGCGCCCAGTCCACGTTCCTGCAGGAAGGCGTCTATGAGGGATGCGAGTTCGGGTTCACCCCACTCGGCGAATTCGTAGCGCGCGCGGACGACTGGCTTGTCGATGTCGATCAGTGCCGCCAGATCGCAGGGCGTTGCGGCGACCACCACGTCGGCTGGAGTCGCCCGGATCGTTTCGCGCAGTGCGCGCAACTGCGACGGATGATAGCCGACCGCCGGCAGCACCGGACCGATGTGCGGGTACTCGGCGTAAACCGCTGCGATCTCGTCCGCAGCGTGGGCGCGGGGGTCGACGATGCTGGCCTGCGCCGCGATCGCCGCGACATAGCCGGCCCCGTAAGCCATCCCGCCATGGGTCAGGGTCGGGCCATCGCGTGTGGGTACTGCCGCCCCGCGATCTCAGGAATCTGCGCGGCGGTGAAGGCGACGACCTCTGTCGCCGGGTCGTCGCGGTACACCATGTTGAAGTTGTGAAAATCCCGACCCGCCGCCCCCATGATCACGACCCGGGTTCGGGCGCGCGGTGGCCGCCTCATGGCACGAGCACCGCCGCGCCCCGCAGGTGTCCCGCGCGCAGGTCGGAGAGGGCCTGATTGGCGGTCTCGAGCGGGTAGGCGGTCGTCGTGGTCCGCACCGGCACTCTCGGCGCCAGCGCCATAAAGGCTTCGCCGTCGGCACGCGTGAGGTTTGCGACCGAGCGCAGGCTGCGCTCGCCCCAGAGGATGGCGTAGGGGAACGACGGGATGTCGCTCATGTGGATGCCGCCGCAGACGACGCGGCCACCGCGGCGCACCGCGCGCAGCGCGGCCGGAACCAGGGCCCCGGCGGGGGCGAAGATCAGTGCGGCGTCGAGTTCGGTCTCCGGTCTTTCGTCGGACCCGCCGGCCCACACCGCACCCAGGTCGCGCGCGAAAGCCTGCGCCTCGGTGTCCCCGGGGCGCGTGAAGGCGAAGATCTCCCGGCCCTCGAATCCGGCGATCTGCGCGACGATGTGCGCGGCCGCGCCGAATCCGTAGATCCCGAGCCTGCGCGCGTCGCCGGCCATGCGCAGGGTCCGGAAGCCGATCAGGCCGGCGCAGAGCAGCGGTGCGGCGGAGACCGGTTCATAGGCTTCGGGGATCGGAAAACAGAATGCCTCGTCGGCGACCGCGTATTCCGCGTATCCCCCCTGCAGCTGATAGCCAGTGAACCGCGCTTCGCCGCAGAGGTTTTCGTGTCCGCTGGCGCAGAACTCGCAATGGCCACAGGTGTGGCCCAGCCAGGGTACACCGACACGGGCGCCGGCAGGGTAACGGCTCGCGCCAGGGCCGCTGGCAGTCACGGTACCGACGATCTCGTGGCCGGGAATCAGCGGCAGCGTTGGGTCGGGAAGCTCTCCATCGACGATGTGCAGGTCGGTTCGACAGACCGCGCAGGCCTCCACCCGGAGCAGGACCTGACCCGCGCCCGGTGTCGGCACCGGCAGTTCACGAAGACTCAGCGGCTGGTGCGCCGCATCCAGCACCATCGCACGCATATACTTTCCCTCCCGCCAGCCGGGGCGCGGACTGCAGTCCCATCATCATGCCGCCACGTCGCGCCCCATCGCCAGCGCGGACACCCGCCGCGCGGCCTGAACCGCGGTCTCCAGCAGCGGCACGCCCTCGTAGGCCCAGGAACCGCAGTAGAAGACGCGTCGGCCAGGCTCGCGGTGCCAGCCGTCCATCTGTTGCAGTACCGCCTCTGTCCCGGCATGGACCACGGCCCGTTGCAGCGGGGTTCGGTCGATGACCTTGTCCTCGTGCACCGGAAAGATGGGGTTCCAGGTCTGCAGAACCGGCGGATCGTCGGTGCTCATGCCGGCTTCGACCGCGTTGATCCAGACGGTGAACATGACGTTGTCCATCCCGGCGTCGGTCTGGAAGTTCAGTGCGGTCCAGTCACGTCGATCACGCGGCATGAAACGCGGATCGGTGTGCGTGATCAGCTCGCCGTCGGCGAAGCGGATCCCGGAGAGCACTTCACGCTCCTTCGCGAACTGCCCGTCGTCGAGGAAGTCGAGCTGGTTGGCCTGGGTCGCGAGGATGACCCGGTCGAAGCGGCCCCCCTCGCCACGGGCATTGGTCACGATGACGCGGTCGTCGCGTTGCACGACCTCGACGACGGCGCTGCCGCTGAAGTGTTGCAGATCCCGGGACAGCGCGCCGACCAGGGCCGAAGTGCCGCCGCGCAATCGCACCAGTCCGGGCCCGTGCAGGATGTTCTGCAGCAGCGAGAGCAGTTGGCCGGCTGGCCAGTCGAGCAGGTGGCGTTCGTCGCAGGTGCAGATCGTCACGAGCATCGGCAATACGAGTCCCCGCCAGACTTCCGTATCGAACTCCTCGCGGTCGAGGTAGCTCTTCAGGGAGAGGCTTCCGTCCTGCTCAGGCAGGTGTCGTGCCGCGCGGGAGAGACGGTACAACGTCCGCACCACGCGCCACGCGCGCCGGTCGAGGTAGCGCAGCGATCCGACGAAATGCCGTTCGGTCAGCGGCAGGCGGCCGCTGCGGAACCAGGTGCTGCGGTCGGAACGGCTGCAGGAGATGAAGGTGCGGATGTCGTAGGTGTCCACACCGACCTCGGCAGCCAGCGAGAGCACGCTGTTCCACGCCGAGGTGTTCATCACCCGCAGGGGCACATCGACGCGCGCGTCGTGCACGGATACCGCGTGCGCGTCCATGCCCCAGCCCGGCTGCTGCTCGAAGACGGTGACGTCACAACCCCCTTCGCGGCAGAAATGCGCCGCCGCAAGGCCTGCCATTCCGCTTCCGACCACCGCAACGCTCAGTGTCATTGGCTCTCCCCGGTTAACGCCTGGCAGAAAGGATCTGGATCAGGCCCGCGATCGCGACCAACAGGCCGCCGAAGGCGGCGGCATAGGCGGCCAGGGACAGCGCAAGGCCCGGTTCGATCGCACGGCTGACCTGGGCCAGCAACAACCCAAGGCCCGTGAGCATGATCGCGACACCGCTCAGAAGAAGGTGCATGTCTCCCCGTCAGCGGTAGAGCCAGCAGGCGGTGTGGTGCCCCGGGCGCGGTTCGAGATCCGGCGGGTCCTGTCGGTCGCAGGTGCCGGCGATCATCCGGTTGCAGCGCGGGTGGAAACGGCAGCCGGGCGGTGGCTTCAGCAGGCTCGGCGGTTCGCCGGGGGGTACCTCGCGCAGCTGGTGCGCGTTGTCGGGATCGGGGTCCGAAATCGCCGCGAGCAGTGCCTGGGTGTAGGGGTGCTGCGGGTGGTTCAGCAGTTCGTTGACCTCCGCCTGCTCGACGATCCGT
>SKQM01000134.1 GCA_007119005.1 Thioalkalivibrio sp. | reverse complement strand
GCCGCTGCTGCAGGTGCTGAACACTCGGCTGCTCGCGGCGGGACTCGACATCCGGGTGATGAATGCGGTGCGCGGCCGCTTCTCGCAGCTAAAGGCCGGAGGCGCGGCGGCTCTGTGTCCGGCTCGGGATATCCGGGTGCTGTTCATCAGCGACGTGCCGGGGGATGCACCGGCCTCGGTCGGTTCGGGGCCGTTCTGGGCACCCGAGTCAGTTTTGCCGACGCAAGCGGTTCCGGATATCGGTTGGAGCGAATTGCGGCGCTGGCTGGACCGTCTCGAGACGCCGAAGCCCGCGCAGCGGCGGCCGGTGCACCGGCTGGTCGCTGGCAACACCGATGCGCGCCGGGCGGTGACGCGGGCGGCGGCGGAAGCGGGACAGCAGGCCTGGGACCACGGACTGTTTCCCGAGCTTCCCGCGACTTCCTTGGCGGCGCAGCTGGTCCGGTTCCTGCGTGATGCGCCTGCCGGCGTGCACGTCTGGGGTGGTGAGGCCTCGGTGCGCCTGCCGGAGCAGCCGGGACGTGGCGGACGTGCGCAGCACCTCGCCGCGCTCCTCCTGCTCCTGTGGATGGCTCGGGGCTGGCCACGGCCGATCGAGGTGCTTGGCGCCGCGACCGACGGCGTGGACGGCAACAGTGGTAGCGCCGGTGCGTGGTTCGGCGACCGGGCCCCCCGCGCTGGCGCCGGCATCCGTGCGCGTCTGCGGCACGTCATTCGCGCGGCGGATACCGCGACCTTCTGGGAAGCCCTTGGTCAGGCCGTGCCGGGAACCCAGACCGGGACCAACGTGATGGACCTGCTGATCGTCAGGCTGGGCTCACCGCCGCGCGGAGCCGATGAACGCCCGCCGGCGAAAAAACGCGCATCCGGCGTGCAGGCGATGGCCCTGAGGGCCCTGCAGACCCGGGATCCCCGGAAGAAGTGCGAGTGCGTGGAACGCCTGCTGGAAGCCTGGCGGGCCGGAGGGCTCGCGGTGGACCCGCGCGATCCGGCACCGATCCGGATCGAGGTTCCCGGGCGGCCCGAGCGCCCGGAACTGGTGCGCCCGCAGGATCTGCCCCGGCGGAGCCTGCACACGCTACGCGGTCGGCAGGCCCTGCTGCACGCGGTCACCCACATCGAATTCAACGCGATCAACCTGGCGCTGGACGCCGTCTACCGCTTTCGAGGGCTGCCGCTGGAATACATCAGCGACTGGCTGCAGGTGGCGGCGGAAGAGGCCCGGCATTTCCACCTGCTGTCGGATCGGCTGGCACGGCTGGGCAGCGGCTACGGCGACTTCCCCGCGCACAACGGCCTGTGGGAGATGGCGGTGAAGACCGACTCCGATCCGATGGAACGCATGGCCCTGGTCCCACGGGTGCTGGAGGCGCGCGGCCTCGACGTGACTCCCGGCATGATCCGGCGGCTCGAGGCTGCCGAGGATGAAGACAGCGTTGCGGTGCTGCAGGTGATCCAGCGCGAGGAGGTCAGCCACGTCGCGATCGGCACCCAGTGGTTCCGCTACCTTGCGGCCGAGCGAGGACTCGACCCGGAGCCGACCTTTCTGCACCTGCTCGCGCGGCACATGCCCGGGCGCGTGCGTCCGCCCTTCGCCGTGGATGCGCGGCTGGCCGCCGGATTCACCCAATCGGAGATGGCGGCGCTCGAGGCTCAGGCGGAGCTGGCCGGCAGGCCGGAGTCCACCGGGTAGTTCCGGCCGTCGAGGGTCAGCAGGCGAGGCCCGTCGGCATCCAGTTCGAGATAACCGGGCAGCTCGTCCCAGGACGGCAGCACGCAGCGCATGCAGGGACGGCCGTCGACCTGGAAGTGGTGAATCGCTGGGCGGTGGGTGTGGCCATGGATCAGCAGCGAGCGTCCGTGGCCGCGCAGCACCTCCGCGACGGCCTCCGGGTGCACGTCCATGATGTCGCTTGCCTTCATTCGGCCTGCCTCGCGGCTGATCGCGCGCACCCGCTCGGCCTCGGCGACGCGCTCCGCAAGCGGGCGGGCGAGGAAGCCCTTCTGCCAGTCGGTAGCGCGCACCATGGCGCGGAAACGCATGTGTTCGATGTCCGCGGTGCAGAGGCTGTCCCCGTGCATCAACAGTGCGCTCCCGGCGGCGAACTCGACGGGCAGCACCTCCGGGGCCAGCTGCAGGCTGGCCCGCTCTGCGTAGGCCGCCCCAAGCAGGAAATCCCGGTTGCCGTGCTGGAAGGTGACGGGTATCGGCAGGGCCGACAAGGCATCCGCCAGCTGCTCGGCTGCGGGGAAACCGGCGTCATCGCCGACCCAGTACTCGAAAAGGTCCCCAAGGATGTACAGCGCAGCCGCACCCTGCACGGGGCCATGGAGAAACTGCAGAAACTTCGAGAGGGTCGGCCCCGGGTCCCGGTCCAGGTGCAGGTCGGAAACGATCAGGGCCTTCGGAGCCGTCGCCATCCCGTTCGGCGTTCAGTCGACGCGCTTGACGCTCTTCATGATCACTGGATCGAGGGGAACATCCTGGTGCATGCCCACGCGCCCGGTCTTCACGCGCTCGATCTCGCTGACCACGCTCATCCCCTCCGCGACGCTGCCGAACACCGCATAGCCCCAGCCCTGCGGCGTCTTCGAGCCGTGGTCGAGGAAGCTGTTGTCAGAGACGTTGATGAAGAACTGGGCAGTCGCCGAGTGCGGGTCCTGGGTACGGGCCATCGCGATGGTGCCGGTCTTGTTCTTCAGGGCGTTGTCGGCCTCGTTCTGGATCGGCGCATGCGTCGGCTTCTGGTGCATGTCGGGATCGAAGCCGCCGCCCTGGATCATGAAACCGGGGATCACGCGGTGGAAGATGGTGTTGTCGAAAAAGCCCTCGTCCACGTAGCGGAGGAAATTCGCGACAGTCTCCGGGGCGGCGGAGGGATTCAGCTGCAGCACGATGCGGCCATGATTGGTCTCGATTGCGACCTTGGGTTGTTCATCAGCCATGACGACTCCTGAGAAAGTGGTTGCAAGAAGCAGGAACAGGGGGATGCAGATACGACGCATTCGGAATTCCCTTTGTACGTGAGCCCGGGGATGGTACCCGCTGGTCCGTTGGCCGGCCAGAGCGGGTGGGCAACGGTATGGCCGGTTTTGTCAGCAGACCGCTTGCCCCAGGCCGGAAGCCATCACGGGATTCTATCTTGAACCGCCGGCCAGGCCACAATGCCGATGTTGCACAGACCACCCCGCAACCCCACGTCAGCCCGCTTTCCAGGCCGGCCCCGGTTGTCAATGCGTACCGCGTGGTTCGATTTCGCCGAACCGGCGCGATTGCAGGGTGTTGTCCAGCAGCATCGCCACCGTCATTGGGCCGACGCCACCGGGTACCGGCGTGATCCAGGCGGCCCGTTCGGCGGCGGCCTCGAATTCCACGTCGCCGCAGAGCGATCCGTCTTCCAGCCGGTTGATGCCCACATCGATCACCGTCGCACCCGGCTTGATCCAGTCGCCCCGGATCAGCCCCGGTTTTCCGGCGGCCGCGATCACCAGGTCCGCCTCGCGTACGTGGGCGCGGGTGTCCGCGGTGAAGCGGTGGCACACGACGGTGGTGGCCCCGGCAAGCAGCAGTTCCAGTGCCATCGGTCGCCCGACGATGTTCGACGCCCCGACCACGCAGGCGGTGCGCCCCTTGAAGGGTTCGCCAATCTCGCGCAGCAGCTGCATCACGCCCCAGGGCGTACAGGGCCGCAGGCGCGGCAGGCGCACGGCGAGACGCCCCATGTTGTAGGGGTGGAAGCCGTCGACATCCTTCGCCGGATCGATCGTCTCGATGACCGTCTCCGGGTCGATGTGCGGCGGCAGCGGAAGCTGTACCAGGATGCCGTCCACTGCGCGGTCCCGGTTCAGGCGTTCGATCAGTGCGAGGAGGTCCGTTTGCGGCGTCTGCGCGGGCAGGTTGAACGAGTGTGACTCGATCCCCGCTTCCTCGCAGGCCCTGCGCTTGTTGCGCACGTAGACCTCGGAAGCGGGATTGTCACCGACGAGCACCACGGCAAGTCCTGGCGGACGCTG
>SKQM01000130.1 GCA_007119005.1 Thioalkalivibrio sp. | reverse complement strand
TTGTACGCGGGGTAGAGACGGTGGCGGAATCCGCTGCGCAGACTGGCGTCGAAGGCGAAGGCCACCGGACCCGGGGGGACCGCCGGCAACCACTGGCAGAGCGAGTGCACGAAGCCGTGCAACGCACCGCCGGGGCGGCCCCATGTGTCCGGCTGCTCGCCCCGGGAGAACCAGGCCCGGAAAACGAAGATACTGCTGTCGACCAGCGTCGCGGTCTCACGCCCCTCGGCCGCGTGGCGGGCCGCGGACGGCGTCGGGACCTCGGCGGCGGTGCTGGCGATCACTTGAGCCGGGCGATGTCGGCCCGCACGCCGGCCAGCGAGGTGTCGAAGTTCGCCTGCTCCCCGGCGTTCAGGTCCAGTTCGATGATCCGCTCCATGCCGCCCGCACCGAGGACGCAGGGCACGCCCATCGCCACGTCGCGGGCCCCGTACTCGCCGTCCAGCAGCGCGACGGTGGGCAGCACCCGGCGCCGGTCGAGCACGATCGCCTCGACCATCGCCTTGATCGCGGCGGCAGGGGCATCGTAGGCGCTGGACGTCTGCTTCAATGCGAGGATTTCGGCGCCGCCGTGACGGGTGCGCTCGACGATGCGGTCGATCGCCTCCTGGTCCAGGAAGTGATGCAGCGGCAGCCCGTTGATGCCGGAGAAACGCAGCATCGGAACCATCGCGTCGCCGTGGCCGCCGAGTACCAGGGTGTGGATGTCGCGCGTCGACAGGCCCGTCTCGAGCGCCACGAACGCGGCCATGCGCGAGGCATCGAGCACGCCGGCCTGACCGAACACGCGCGAGCGCTCCCAGCCGGTCTTCTGCCAGGCGCGATAGGTGAGTACGTCGACCGGGTTGGACACCACCAGGACCTGGCTGTCCGGGGCCTCGCGCATCACGTCGACCAGGATGCCGTCCAGGATCTCGACGTTCTTGTCGAGCACGTCGGAGCGGGACATCCCGGGCTTGCGCGGCAGGCCGGCGGTGATGATCACCAGTTCCGCACCGGCAATCACGCCGGGGTCGGTATCGCCGACGAGGCGACTGTCGAAGCCGAATAGCGGGGCGGTCTCCTGGATGTCCAGCGCCGCGCCGGCAGCCGCGCCCTCGCGCACGTCCAGCAGCGCGATTTCGCGTGCGAGGTCGGACTCGGCGAGGAACTGGGCGGTGGATTCGCCGACGCGGCCGGCGCCGATGATTGCGATCTTGTTCATGGGCGGTGTTCTCTCCGTCGTTGGTGAAACCGAATTACGCCTCAGACAATGCTGAACCAGTCGACTCCGTTTGTGCTTCGACAGGCTCACCACGAACGGAATCATCCACTGCCCGTTGGCCCCGGGCTTGTCGAAGGACCCGTCCCGTTCGTCCTGAGCCTGTCGAAGAACATCGCCCAGTGCTTCCCTGATGCTCGGGCGGCCTGCTGCCCGTATGGATCCTCGCGGTCAGATCCGGGCCACCCCGCTGTCGCGCGCCGCCTGTGCCACCGCGGCCGGAATGGTCTCGATCAGGCGCGGGTCGAACGGCGTCGGCAGAATGTAATCGGGGCCAAACGCAAGCGTGTCCTTCCCATACGCTTCGAGTACGCTCTTCGGTACCGGTTCCCGCGCCAGCTGCGCGAGTGCGTGCACAGCGGCGATGTGCATCGCGTCGGTGATGTGCCGGGCCCGCACATCCAGCGCGCCGCGGAAGATGAACGGGAAGCCGAGCACGTTGTTCACCTGGTTCGGGTAGTCGGAACGCCCGGTGGCCATGATCAGGTCTTTGCGGGTCGCGTGGGCCAGCTCCGGCATGATCTCCGGGTCCGGGTTGGACAGTGCGAAAACCACCGGGCGGGGTGCCATCGAGCGCAGCATCTGTTGGCTGAACAGATCCGGTCCGGACAGGCCGATGAACACGTCCGCGTCGACGCAGGCATCCTCGAGCGTGCGGGCTTCGGTCTCCTGCGCGAAGATCTGCTTGTGTTCGTTCAGGTCCGCGCGCTGATCGTGGATCACGCCCTTGCGGTCGATCATGAAGATCTGCGAGCGGTGTGCGCCCAGCCGCAGCAGCAGCCGCATCGACGCGATGCCGGCCGCGCCCGCGCCGAGGCAGACGATCTTCACGTCCTCGAGTCTCTTGCCCTGGATCTCCAGCGCATTCAGCAGCGCGGCGGCGGTGATGATCGCGGTGCCGTGCTGATCGTCGTGGAAGACCGGGATGTCGAGACGCTCCGACAGCCGCTTCTCGATCTCGAAGCAGTGCGGTGCGGCGATGTCCTCGAGGTTGATGCCGCCGAAGCCCCCGGCGATGCGTGCGACGGTGTTGATGAAGTCCTCCGGCTGCGGGGCGACCACCTCGATGTCGAACACATCGATGTTGGCGAAACGCTTGAACAGCACCGCCTTGCCCTCCATCACCGGCTTGGCCGCAAGCGGACCGACGTCGCCGAGGCCGAGCACCGCGGTGCCGTCGGTGATCACCGCGACCAGGTTGCCCTTGGCGGTATAGCGGTAGGCGGCGTCCGGGTCGTCGCGGATCACCCGGACCGGCGCCGCCACGCCCGGGGAGTACGCGAGCGACAGGTCGTCCTGGGTCGCGGTGGGCTTGGTGACCTGGATGGACAGCTTTCCGGCGGGTGCCCGCTGGTGGTAGTCCAGCGCGCGTTGCTTGAATGTGGTCGACATGAGGGCCAGTGCGTTCTTGGGCGGGGGCCTAGTGTAATCCCTTGCCCGCGCATGCGCATGGCCGGTGTTGGCGCCTGCCGGGGCCCTGGCGGCCCGTCTCAGCGCACCGGGTGGGTCGGGATGGGGCCACGCCGTGCCCCCTCGTACAGCGGCTGCATCTGCGCCGCAAGCACCGCGAGATCGCGCTGGCGCGACGCGGGCGCCGGATGGGTGCTCAGGAACACGGGCTGGCGCGCACCGCCCTTCGCGGCCATCTTGCCCCAGAGCGTCGCCGCCGCCTCCGGCCGATAGCCGGCCCGTGCCGCGAGTTCGATCCCGATGCGGTCGGCCTCGGCTTCCATCTGGCGGCTGTTCGGGAGCTGTACCGCAATCAGTGCGGCGAGCGCGGCGCCGGTCAGCGCGACACCGGAGCGTTCCCCGGTGGCCGCGTAGGTGGCCAGGGCAAGATTGCTGGCGAGCGCCACGGACATCTTTTCGGCCGAGTGGGCGGACAGCGCATGCGCGATCTCGTGCCCGATGATCTGGGCCAGCTCGTCGTCGGTGAGTTCGAGCTGGTCGATGATGCCGGTGTAGATCGCCATCTTGCCGCCGGCCATCGCGAAGGCGTTGATGGTGTCCGGGTCGTCGATCACGGACATCTCCCAGTCCCAGGCCGCGGTCTCGGGGCGATAGCGGACCGCCTGGGCGACGACGCGCTCGGTGATGCGCTGCACGCGCTGCTTGGTCTGCGGGTCGCTGTCGATGCGGCCCTCTTCACGCGCGGGGGCGAGCATTTCGACGTACGCCTGCCGGGATGCCGTGATCGCCGCGCTCTCGGATACCAGCATCAGCTGCGAGCGGCCGGTCACCGGGTTGGTGGTGCAGCCGGACAGCAGCAGGGACGCGGCGACAATCGACGCAACGACGCCGTGCCACGCGCGCCATGGCCGTGGTTGAGGCTTGGGGCCGAGTCGGGCGTTCATCGTGGGCACCTCGCGGATCTGGGCGGATTCTCCCGACCTCTTCGGGATTGGCGAAATTTTAGCCCGCTGCGGTGAATGGCGCCTTAACAATACGAAACGGGCACCCCGTGTTGCGGGATGCCCGGGAGTGCCGGCAGGGTTGGTGTCGGGCGCGACGGCCCGGGCGCCGCGTAGCGGCGATCAGAAGCCGTAGCGGCGGCGGAACTTGTCGACCTGGCCTGCGGTGTCCAGCATCTTCTGCTTGCCCGTGTAGAACGGGTGGCACTGGGAGCAGACGTCGAGGTGCATCTCGCTGCCGCCGAAGGTGGACCGGGTCTCAAAGGTGTTCCCGCAGCTGCAGGTGACCTTGACCTCGTTGTATTTCGGGTGGATGTTCGCTTTCATGTCTATGGCTCGGGTCGGGTTCCGGCGAAAAGTCCTATAGAATAGCGGGCGTGAGCGGCGGCTGGCAAGTCATGGTGCGCGCTGCTGCGACACGACGGCAACCTTCCGCAGATCTCAGGAATCGGTTGCAAGTGTCTGAGCGCACGGGGCGCCTGTCACTTATCCACGGATGCTGTGGATAACTCTGTGGACGATATGTCACTGAACGGCTGCAGCCGTTATGCCTGTTGGCCACGCGGATTCCGGTCACGTTTTGATCGATATCATGAAGTGCATGAAAAGAATGAAGAAAGTTTTTTGTCTCATGGAGCCCCGCGGCCCTGACGCCGTGGGTCCGGAACGTGAAACGCATCGCCGGAGCCCCTGTGAATAAGACTGCGCAGATGTCAAGCCCGGAGCCGCGCGTCGGCTTCGTCAGCCTGGGCTGCCCGAAGGCGCTGGTCGATTCCGAGCAGATCCTGTCCCGGCTGCGCGCCGAGGGCTACGGTATTGCGCCCGACTACGCGGGAGCCGACCTCGTGGTGGTCAACACCTGCGGTTTCATCGAGAGCGCGATCGCCGAGTCCCTGGACGCGATCGGCGAGGCGCTGACGGAGAATGGCAGGGTGGTCGTGACCGGTTGCCTGGGCCGGGACGCCGAGCGCATCCGGGAGGCGTATCCGGAGGTGCTGGCGGTCACCGGTCCGCAGGCGTTCGAGGAGGTGATGGCAGCGGTGCACGAGCGGCTGCCACCGCCCCACGACCCCTTCGCAAGCCTGGTTCCCCCGCAGGGGATCAAGCTGACCCCACGACACTATGCCTACCTGAAAATCTCCGAGGGCTGCAATCACCGCTGCAGCTTCTGCATCATCCCGAGCCTGCGCGGTGATCTGGTCAGCCGCCCGATCGGCGAGATCCTCGGCGAGGCCGAACGGCTGGCCACAGCCGGGGTGCGCGAGCTGCTGGTGATCTCGCAGGACACCTCGGCCTACGGTGCCGACGCGCGCTACCGGACCGGCTTCGTGAACGGGCGCCCGATGCGTTCGGACATCACGAACCTGGCCGCGGCACTGGGGGAACTCGGGATCTGGGTGCGTCTGCACTACGTGTATCCCTATCCGCACGTCGACCGCCTGATCCCGCTGATGGCCGAGGGGCGTCTGCTGCCCTATCTCGACATGCCCCTGCAGCACGGCCACCCCCGCATCTTGAAGGCGATGCGGCGGCCCGCTGCGGCCGAGCGGGTCCTGGAGCGCATCCGGCGCTGGCGCGAACAGGTGCCGGAGCTGGTGCTGCGCTCGACCTTCATCGTCGGTTTTCCCGGTGAGACCGAGGCGGAATTCGCCGCGCTGCTCGATTTCCTGCGCGAGGCGCAGCTGGACCGCGTCGGCGCGTTCGCCTATTCCCCGGTGGCAGGGGCGGCGGCGAACGCGCTGCCGGGCGCGGTACCCGAGGCCGAGAAGCAGGCCCGGCTGGAGGCGTTCATGCAGACGCAGGCCGGCATCAGTGCGGATCGATTGCAGGCCCGTCTGGGTGGCCGCGAGACCGTGCTGGTGGACGGACGCGACGCAGACGGCGCGCTGATCGCCCGCTCGCGCGGGGATGCACCGGAGATCGACGGAGTGGTGGTTGTCGAGGGTGCCGATGCCCCTGCCGGCAGCTTTCTCGAGGTCGAGATCACCGGCGCGACGGAGCACGATCTGTTCGCGCGGGTGGTCTGAGAAATCGCCCTCCCCCGCTTGCGCGCCCGAGGGGCGGAGGGCGGCGCTCTCAGTTGCCCGGCGGCGGGCAGGGGGCCTGCACCGGCTCGGGCAGCACGTCCCAGATGTGCTCCGCGTACTCGCGCACCGTCCGGTCGATCGAGAAGTAGCTCATGCGCGCAATGTTCAGCAGCGCCGCCTCGGCCCAGGCGTCGGGATCCAGGTACAGGTGGTCCGCCCGGTTGCTGGCCTCGCTGTAGGCCGCGTAGTCGGCGAGCACGAAAAACGGGTCTTCCTCGAGCAGATAGCTCGCCAGTTGCGCGTGCAGCGCACGACCACCGTTCGCGAAGAATCCGGTGCGGAAGGCATCGACGATCGAGCGCAGGCGCGGGTGGGAGTCCAGGTGCGAACTCGGCGGTACGTGGGCGGCGCGGTGTTCGGCGACCTGGCGTGCGGTCATCCCGAAGATGAAGATGTTTTCCTCGTCCACTGCGTCGCGGATCTCGATGTTCGCTCCGTCCAGCGTGCCAATCGTCAACGCGCCGTTCAGCGCCAGCTTCATGTTGCCGGTACCCGAGGCCTCGAATCCGGCGGTGGAGATCTGCTGCGACAGGTCGGCGGCCGGGATGATGATTGCGGCCGAACTCACCTCGTAGTTCGGGAAGAACACGCACTTCAGGCGATCGCCGACCATCGGGTCGTTGTTGATGATGTCAGCGACCTCGTTGATGACCTCGATGATGTTCTTGGCGCGCTGGTAGCCGGGCGCCGCCTTGCCCGCGAACAGCACCACCCGGGGCAGCACCTCCTCGCCGTCGCGGATGCGCTGGTACAGTTCGATCACATGCAGCAGCTTCAGCAGCTGGCGCTTGTATTCGTGGATGCGCTTGATCTGCACGTCGTACATTACGTCCGCGCGGATCTCGATGCCGGTGCGCTTCTTCACCAGACCCGCCAGCCGCTCCTTGTTCTGCCGCTTGACCTCGAGGAAGGCCGCCCGGGTCTTCTCGTCGGAGGCGTAGGGCGTGAACTGCTTCAGGCGGTCGAGATCGTATTTCCAGTCGGTGCCGATGCGGGAATCGATCAGCGCGGTCAGCGGCGGGTTCGCCTGGATCATCCACAGGCGCGGCGTCACGCCGTTGGTCACGTTGATGAAGCGCTCGGGCCACACCCGGTTGAAGTCGGCAAACAGCGTCTCCTTCAGCAGGTTGGTATGCAATGCAGCGACGCCGTTGACCTTGTGCGAGCCGACCACGGCCAGATGCGCCATGCGCACCCGTCGCCCGTGGTCCTCGTCGATGATTGACAACCGGCCCAGCAGGTCGTGTTCGCCGGGGAATCGGTGGCGCACTTCCTCCAGGAAGTCGTGGTTGATGCGATAGATGATCAGCATGTGCCGGGGCAGTACGCGCTCCATCAGCGCGACCGGCCAGGTTTCCAATGCCTCGGGCATCAGGGTGTGGTTGGTGTAGGCGAACACGTTGCGCGTGATGTCCCAGGCATGGTGCCAGGGCACCCGGTGCTGGTCGACCAGCAGCCGCATCAGTTCGGCCACCGCGATCGCGGGGTGGGTGTCGTTCAGCTGGATCGCCACCTTGTCCGCCAGTGCCGAAAGCTCGTAACCCAGCTTCAGGTGGCGGTCGAGGATGTCCTGCAGCGAGGCGGAGACGAAGAAGTACTCCTGTTTCAGCCGCAGTTCCTTGCCGATCGCGGTGACGTCGTTCGGGTACAGCACCATCGAGATGGTTTCGGACTCGTTCTTGTCGGCAACCGCGCGGATGTAATCGCCCTCGTTGAAGTAGCGCAGGTCGAAATCCCGCGTCGGCTTCGCTGCCCACAGGCGGAGGTTGTTCACGTTGCGCCGCTGGTAGCCGGCGGTCGGATAGTCGTAGGCCATCGCGATGACTTCCTCGCCCTCCTCCCAGGTGTAGCAGTTCTCGCCGTCCTGCTCGTGGTGCTCGACCACGTAGCCGTAGAAGCGCACCGGGAAGATTTTCTCCGGGCGGGGAAACTCCCAGGGGTTGCCGTAGCGCAGCCAGGTGTCCGGATGTTCGACCTGGCGGAAGTGCTCGATGTGCTGCTGGAACATCCCGAATTCGTAGCGGATGCCGTAGCCGTAGCCGGGATACCCCTGCGTGGCCATCGACTCGAGGATGCAGGCCGCGAGCCGGCCGAGGCCGCCGTTGCCCAGCGCCGCGTCCTCTTCCAGGCGGGCGATCTCGCGGAAATCGACGCCCAGTTCCGCGAGCGCCTCCTTGGTGGCCTCGAAGACACCCATGTTGCGCAGGTTCGCCTCGAGCATGCGCCCGATCAGGTATTCCATCGAGAGGTAGAAGACCCGCTTCACGTCCTCCTCGGCAAACTGCCTGCGGGTGACCACGCGACGTTCGATGATCCGTTCCCGGATCGCGAAGGACACCGCGTTCAGCCAGTCGCGCGGGGTCGCGAGATCGGGGTCCTTGCCGACCACCCGGACCAGCGCGTCACGGATCGACTGGCGCAGGCTGTCACTGTCGCAGGCCAGTGGCGACAGGTGGTGCCGCGGGTTGAGATCGTCAGGTGCTGCGCTCATCGCATGGACCTCCGGTGGATGGTCGTGGGAGGCCTGCGGCCGTCAGCGTTCCGGTCAAGCTCAGGAACGTTCCAGCGCACGATAGCCAATGTCGGTCCGAAAGAATATATCGTCGAATCGGATCATGCGCGAGGCCTGGTAGGCATTCTGCTGCGCTGTCCGGAAATCTGAGCCGAGGCCCACCACGCAGAGCACACGGCCGCCGTCGGTGACCACGGTGCCGTCTTCGAGGCGCCGGGTGCCGGCGTGGAACACGCGGCTGGTGTCGCTGTTGGCTGCGTCGAG
Organism: Thioalkalivibrio sp.; assembly: GCA_007119005.1. Lineage (GTDB taxonomy): Bacteria > Pseudomonadota > Gammaproteobacteria > Ectothiorhodospirales > Ectothiorhodospiraceae > Thioalkalivibrio. The sequence goes on along the minus strand of SKQM01000130.1, from coordinate 5,481 downwards.
ACCCTGGATCGGGTCCCCCTTGCGGTAGTCCAAAGGATAGCCGCCGGCCGCCAGCACCACGCCGAGTGCGACACGCTCGTCCCAGTCCGGCTCGATCGTGTCCAGGCGGCCATCGATCGCCGCCTCCACCATGTCAGCGAGGTCGCTGTCGAGGCGCATCAGGATCGGCTGGGTCTCGGGGTCGCCGAATCGGCAGTTGAACTCCAGCACCTTCGGATTGCCCTGCGGGTCCACCATTACCCCCGCGTACAGGAAGCCGGTGTAGCGCTCGCCCTCGGTCTTCATGCCCTGCAGCGTGGGCTCGATCACTTCGGCCAGCAGACGCCGGTGCAGCTCCGGGGTTACCACCGGCGCGGGGGAGTAGGCCCCCATGCCGCCGGTGTTCGGGCCACGATCGCCGTCGTCGCGCGCCTTGTGGTCCTGCGAGCTGGCCAGCGGCAGCACGTGCTCGCCATCGATCATGCAGATGAAGCTCGCCTCCTCGCCAGTCAGGAATTCCTCGATCACCACCCGGTGGCCCGCGCGACCGAAGGCGTTGCCGGCCAGCATGTCGCGCACGGCCGTGATGGCCTCGGCCTCGGTCTGCGCGAGGATCACGCCTTTTCCGGCCGCGAGCCCGTCGGCCTTGACCACGATCGGTGCACCGTGGGTGCGGATGAAGGCCTCGGCCTGGTCGATGTCGGTGAAGCTCCCATAGGCGGCGGTCGGGATGCCATGGCGCTGCATGAAGTCCTTTGCGAACGCCTTGGAACCCTCCAGCTGCGCGGCGTTGGCGCTGGGGCCGAAAATGCGCTGCCCGCCAGCCCTGAAGGTGTCGACGATGCCGGCCACCAGCGGCGCTTCGGGGCCGACCACGGTGAAGGCCACGCCCTCGCGCTCGGCCAGCGCGAGCAACGCGTCGATGTCCGTGGCGCTCACCGCGACGTTTTCGCACTTGGGTTCGATCGCGGTGCCTGCATTCCCCGGTGCCACCAGCACGCGGCTCACCCGTGGCGACTGGGCCAGCTTCCACGCCAGCGCATGCTCGCGGCCACCGCCGCCCACCACCAGTACGTTCATCGCTGTCTCCTCAGTGCCGGAAGTGGCGCATGCCGGTGAACAGCATCGCGATGCCGTGCTCGTTCGCGGCGGCAATCACCTCGGCGTCGCGCATCGAGCCCCCGGGCTGGATCACCGCGGTGATGCCGGCCTCGGCGGCGGCGTCGATGCCGTCGCGGAAGGGGAAGAAGGCATCGGAGGCCATCACGCTGCCAGGTACCCGCAGGCCCTCGTCGGCGGCCTTGATGCCGGCGATCTTCGCGGAATACACGCGGCTCATCTGGCCGGCGCCGACGCCCACCGTCTGCTCGTCGCGCACGTAGACGATCGCGTTCGACTTCACGTACTTGGCGACCTGCCAGGCGAAGCGCAGGTCGCGCGACTCCTGCTCCGCAGGTGCGCGTTCGGTGACGCAACGCAGCTCCACCTGCGCGAGGCTGCCGGTATCCGCGTCCTGCACCAGCAGCCCGCCGCCGATGCGCTTGAAATCCAGTCCCGCCGGCACCGCTGCCGCCGGGATCTCGAGCACCCGCACGTTACCCTTCGCCGCGGTCGCCCGCAGCGCGGCAGGCGTGATCTCCGGCGCGATGATCACCTCGACGAACTGCCGGCTGACGATCGCCTGTGCGGTGTCGCCGTCCAGCGGTCGGTTGAACGCGATGATGCCGCCGAACGCCGACGTCGGGTCGGTCTGGAACGCGCGCTCGTAGGCCATCAGCGGGCTCTGCGCGAGTGCGACGCCGCAGGGGTTCGCGTGCTTCACGATCACGCAGGCCGGACCCTCGAACTGGCGTACGCACTCCCAGGCGGCGTCTGCGTCGGCGAGGTTGTTGTAGCTCAGCGCCTTGCCCTGCAGCTGGCGGAAGCTTGCCAGCGTGCCGGGGGCCGGCCGGATCTCGCGGTAGAAGGCCGCGGACTGGTGCGGGTTCTCGCCGTAGCGCAGGTCGTCGGCCTTCGTGTAGCCCAGGTTCAGCTGGCCAGGGAAGCCGGCCGGCTGTCCGGTTTCGTCCAGCGCGGAGAGGTGGTTGCTGATCGCGGCATCGTAGCGGGCCACGTGGTCGAAAGCGGCGACCGCGAGCCGGAAACGCAGTACGGCCGGGATCGCCTGCTCCTGCTGCAGCGCCTGAACGATCTCCGGGTATTGTGTCGGGTCGGTCGCGACCGTCACGTCGCGGAAGTTCTTCGCCGCCGCACGGAGCATCGCCGGCCCGCCGATGTCGATGTTCTCGATCGCCTCCTCCAGCGTACAGCCGGGGCGGGCCACCGTGGCCTCGAACGGGTAGAGGTTCACGACCAGCAGGTCGATTGGTGCGATGCCCTGCTCGGACATCACCGCGTCGTCGGTCCCGCGCCGGCCGAGCAGCCCGCCGTGGATCTTCGGGTGCAGCGTCTTCACCCGGCCGTCCATGATCTCCGGGAAGTCGGTGTGCCGGGACACCTCGGTCACCGGAAGCCCATGCTCGGCCAGCAGTTTCGCGGTACCGCCGGTGGACAGCAGTTCAGCGCCCTGCGCCTGCAGCACACGCGCAAGTTCGACGGCGCCGGTCTTGTCGGAGACCGACAGCAGCGCGCGGCGGACGGGTCGGGAATCGGACATGCAAGGCCCCCTGGCGGCAAAGCCCCCAAGTATACCAACCCCTTGCGCTTCAGCCACTTTTGTTCACCAAGGGCCGCCACGCGCCGCCTGCCAGACCCTCGCAGGGCTGGAAGCGGGTCTTGTAGGCCATTTTGGGCGAGTCGGGGATCCAGTAGCCCAGGTAGAGGTGCGGCAGGCCGCGGCGCAGCGTCTCTCCGATCTGCAGCAGGATGGCGTAGCTGCCGAGGCTGCGGCGGCCGTGATCGAGATCGAAGAAGGTGTACATTGCCGACAAACCGTCCGGCGTCGCGTCGGTGACTGCGACGCACAGCAGATCTCCGCCGAGGCGGCACTCGATCAGGAACACGTCGCTGTGGCGGTCGCTGAGCATGTCGGCGTAGTCGTCCGGCGTCAGCGCGTCCATGCCGCCGCCGGGGTGGCGCGCCAGCAGGTAGCGCCGGAAGAGTGCCATGTGCTCGTCGAGGTCGGGCACGGCGGTGATCTGCAGTTGCAGGTCGCTGTTGCGGTGCAGGCAGCGGCGCTGGGAGCGATCGGGGCGGAATTGGTCCACCGGCACGCGCACCGGGACACAGGCAGAGCAGGCTGGACAATGGTGCCGGTACACGAAGCGCCCGCTGCGCCGGAAGCCTTCCGCAAGCAGGTGGCCGTAGCGCGGGGCGCCGAGGCTGGCGGCCGGGTCCGCCAGTACCGTCTGCATCTCCCGGCCCTCGAGATAGGGGCAGTTCTGGGGCGCGGTGAGATACCACTGGATCGGGGTGTTGCGCATGGTCATATGGTGACACGGCGTGCGGCCGGTGCGGGAGAGGGCTCCCGCGGCCTGTGGCAAGCGCCGTTAGGCCGGCGCGCCCCATGGACTTGGCAAAGGCACGGGCCGGGTGTGTCCGCGCGGGCGGGTGCCGGGCCTGTGGTATTTTGTGCAGTTCGCCGAAACAGGTTCGCGGTAATGGAACGAAAGCAGCAGATCGAGCAGGCCCTGGCCGAGCGCATCCTGATCCTGGACGGCGCGATGGGGACGATGATCCAGTCCTACCGGCTGGAGGAGGCCGACTACCGCGGCGAGCGCTTCGCGGACTGGCCAAGCGACCTCAAGGGCAACAACGACCTGCTGACGCTGACCCGCCCGGACGTGATTGCCGCGATCCACGGCGACTACCTCGCGGCCGGCGCCGATATCCTCGAGACCAACACTTTCAACGGCACGCGCATCGCGATGGCCGACTACGCGATGGAGGATCTGGTCCCGGAGCTGAACCGGGAGGCCGCGCAGCTTGCGCGCCGGGTCGCCGACGAGTGGACCGCGAAGACGCCGGAGCGGCCGCGCTTCGTCGCCGGAGTGCTCGGGCCCACCAACCGCACCGCGAGCATCTCCCCCGACGTGAACGATCCGGGTTTCCGCAACGTCGACTTCGACACGCTGGTTGCGAATTACCGCGAGTCGGCCGCCGCGCTGATCGAGGGCGGTGCCGACCTGCTGCTGATCGAGACCGTGTTCGACACCTTGAACGCGAAGGCGGCGGTGTTCGCGCTGGAGACGCTGTTCGAGGAGACCGGCCAGCGCGTGCCGGTGATGATTTCGGGGACGATCACCGACGCTTCCGGGCGTACGTTGTCCGGGCAGACCACCGAGGCGTTCTGGAACAGCCTGCGCCACGCGCAACCGCTGTCGTTCGGCCTGAACTGCGCGTTGGGCGCGAAGGAGCTGCGTCAGTACGTCGAGGAATTGGCGCACATCGCCGACGTGCCCGTGTCCGCGCACCCGAACGCCGGGTTGCCGAACGAGTTTGGGGAGTACGACGAAACCCCGGAACAGATGGCGACCGAGATTGGCGAATGGGCCGCCTCGGGCTTTCTGAACATCGTCGGCGGCTGCTGCGGTACCACGCCCGCGCACATTCGCGCGATCGCCGAGTCGGTGGCAGCGCATCCGCCGCGCCCGATCCCCGTGATCGAGCCGGCCTGTCGCCTGTCCGGCCTGGAGCCGCTGAACATCACCGCCGACTCCCTGTTCGTGAACGTCGGCGAGCGCACCAACGTGACCGGCAGCAAGCGCTTCGCGCGCCTGATCCGCGACGAGGACTACGAGACCGCGCTCGAGGTGGCCGCCGACCAGGTCGAGAACGGCGCGCAGATCATCGACGTGAACATGGACGAGGGGATGCTGGACTCGCTCGGCGCGATGCGGCGCTTCCTGAGCCTCGCCGCGGCCGAGCCGGACATTGCGCGGGTGCCGGTGATGATCGACTCCTCCAAGTGGGAGATCCTCGAAGCCGGCCTCAAGTGCATCCAGGGCAAGGGCGTGGTGAACTCGATTTCGCTGAAGGAGGGCGAGAAGAACTTCATCGAGCAGGCCCGGCTGGTGCGCCGCTATGGCGCCGCCGTGATCGTGATGGCCTTCGACGAGCAGGGCCAGGCCGACACCCAGCAACGCAAGGTGGAAATCTGCGAGCGTGCGTACCGCATCCTGACCGAGCAGATCGGCTTCCCCGCCGAGGACATCATCTTCGACCCGAACATCTTCGCGATCGCGACCGGCATCGAGGAGCACGACAACTACGGCGTCGATTTCATCGAGGCGACCGGCAGGATCAAGCAGAAGCTGCCGCATGCGCTGGTCTCGGGCGGCGTTTCCAACGTGTCCTTCTCCTTCCGCGGCAACGACTCGGTGCGGGAGGCGATCCACGCGGTGTTCCTGTACCACGCGATCCGGGCCGGGATGGACATGGGGATCGTGAACGCCGGCCAGCTCGCCGTCTACGACGAAATCGAGCCGGAACTGAAAGAGGCGGTGGAAGACGTGGTGCTGAACCGCCGCCCGGATGCGACGGAGCGCCTGCTGGAGCTGGCCG
>SKQM01000198.1 GCA_007119005.1 Thioalkalivibrio sp. | reverse complement strand
CTGGCCTCCCACAGCCGGTCCATCGCCCCGAGCCCACCCTGTGGGAGGCGAGCCCCCTCGGCGACCGGGTGCCGGGGAGATCATCGATGGCCAGGGATTCGGCCGGCCCCGAATCGGCCAGAGGGCTGGCCTCCCACAGCCGGTCCATCGCCCCGAGCCCACCCTGTGGGAGGCGAGCCCCCTCGGCGACCGGGTGTGGTCCAGAGCGCGGGACCCATTACCTGGGGCCAAACCGCGACTCCAGCATGCCCAGCACCGCGCGCAGGCCCATCGCCTCGCCGCCTTTTGGACGCCCTGGGCGGCTGCGCGTATTCCAGGCCATCACGTCGAAATGCAGCCAGGGCACGCCCTCCGGGGCGAACTCCTTCAGGAACAGCGCCGCGGTAATCGCACCGGCGTACCCGCCCGAGCTGCTGTTCACCATGTCCGCGATGTCGCTTTTCAGCATGTGGCGATACGCCTCGTGCAGCGGCAGCGGCCAGACGGGGTCATCCCACTCGGCCGCCGGCGCCGTCAGGGCTTCTGTGAGCGCAGCGTCGGAACTGAAAAAAGCGGCGATCTCGGTGCCCACCGCGACGCGCGCAGCCCCAGTCAGCGTCGCGAAATCGATCACCAGGTCAGGCTTGACCTCCCCTGCCCTCACCAGCAGATCCGCCAGCAGCAGGCGGCCCTCCGCGTCGGTGTTGTCGATCTCGATGGTCTTGCCGTTGCGAGCGGTCAGTACGTCCCCCGGCCGGAAGGAACGCGAGCCCACCGCGTTCTCGACCGCACCCAGAAGCACCGTGAGCCGCAGCGGCAGCCCGAGTTCCATGATCAGCCGGCCCAGTCCAAGCGCGATTGCGGCGCCACCCATGTCCTTTTTCATCAGGCGCATGCTGTTACCGGGTTTCAGGTTCAGGCCGCCGGAGTCGAAACACACTCCCTTGCCGACGAGCACCAGATGCGGTCTCCCCGCCTCGCCCCAGCTCAGTTCGATCACCTTCGGCGGATGCGCACTCGCGCTGCCGACTGCCTGGATGCAGGGATACCCGCTCGCGAGCGTTTCGGGCTCGCCGACCACCTCGATCCCGGCCTGGAATTCGGTGGCAAGCTCCTTTGCAACCGCTGCCAGGTCTTCCGGCATCAGGTCCTGCGCCGGGGTGTTGATCAGATCGCGGACCAGCACATGCGCCGCGACCATGGCCTGGATCCGCGGGACATCCACCCCACCGGGCCACAGGAGGCGGGGCAGATCCCGCTCGGCCTTCCGGTACCGTTCGAAGCGATAGCCACCGAGTCCCCAGCCCACCGCAGCCGCCAGCCTGACCTCGGTCGTCAGCAACCCTTCCTCCAGACGGTAGGTACCTGCCTCCAGGCGTTGCGCAGCTTGCGCCAGCATCCAGAGAGGCTTGCCGGCGTCGTAGCCCACCAACACACCCTCCGTCTGCCCTTCGGGCGATGGCACACAGAGTAAACTGCCCGCCTTGGCCTTGAAGCCGCGCTGCCCGACCCAGTTACGCCAGCGCTCCGGCCGCGCGTCCAGCACGTTCGACAGAGACTCGGTCGTTACCGGAATGAGGGGGACGGCGGCATCGGCCGCAGCGACGAAATGAGATTCCACAGGAGCTCCTGAGCGGTCGGGATTGTATGAGTGCGCTGGCGCGTCATTCACACTCTTGAAGCGAGACGATCATGATACCGTCACAAACCCTCGCGCGAACGAAGCCCCGGAAGGACCCAAGGAACATCGCATGATGAACGCCGCTCTCGAGATCCGCGCCCTGCGCAAGACCTACCGCAACGGCTTCGAAGCCCTCAAGGGGATCGACCTGACCGTCGCCGAGGGAAGCTTCTTCGCGCTTCTCGGACCCAACGGTGCCGGCAAGTCGACCACCATCGGCATCGTAACCTCGCTGATCAACAAGACCTCGGGCGAAGTCCGGGTCTTCGGGCACGATCTGGACCGCGCAGTGCAGGAGGTGAAGCGTAACATCGGTCTGGTTCCGCAGGAGTTCAACTTCAACAACTTCGAGCCCGTGGCCGAGGTGGTCGTGAACCAGGCGGGCTATTACGGCATTCCGCGCCGGGAGGCCTGGAAGCGTGCACGGCACTACCTTGGCGAGCTCGGCCTCTGGGACAAGCGTAAGGACATGGCGCGCACCCTGTCCGGTGGCATGAAGCGGCGCCTGATGATCGCCAGGGCGCTGGTCCACGAACCCCGGCTCCTCATCCTCGACGAACCAACCGCCGGAGTCGACATAGAATTAAGGCGTTCCATGTGGGAGTTCCTGCAGAACATCAACTGCGACGGGCGCAGTATCATCCTCACCACACACTATCTGGAGGAAGCGGAGCGCCTCTGCCGCAACATCGCGATCATCGATCACGGGATGATCGTCGAGAACACCACCATGAAGGGGCTGCTGGCCAAGCTCGACACCGAAACCGTGGTCCTGGACCTTCAGGCACCCGTGCAGCAGCTTCCGGACCACGACAGCATTCGCTTGCGGCGCATCGATGAACTGACGGTGGAGGCGGACATCCACCGGGGCGAGAGCCTGAACACCCTGTTCCATCTGCTCGACGGAGCACAGATCCGCGTCCAGAGCATGCGCAACAAGACCAACCGGCTCGAGGAACTCTTCCTCCGGATGACCGGGGCAGTGGACGCCGGTGAACGCGGCATCCGGGCGGCGTCATGAACCGGCTGCACCTGCACGAGAGCTGGACCGCGCTACGCACCATCGTCATCAAGGAAGTTCTGCGCTTCGCACGCATCTGGGTGCAGACGGTGCTCCCGCCGATGGTGACCATGGCGCTCTACTTCATCATCTTCGGCGGGCTGATCGGGGCCCGAATCGGGGAAATGGACGGCTTCCGTTACATGGATTTCATCGTGCCGGGGCTGATCATGCTGGCGGTGATCACCAACAGCTACTCGAACGTGGTGTCCTCGTTCTTCAGCGCCAAATTTCAGCGCCACATCGAGGAACTGCTGGTCTCTCCGGTCCCCAACAGCCTGATCATCCTCGGCTTCGTCGGTGGCGGCGTGGCCCGCGGTCTGACGGTCGGGGTCGCGGTGACGGGGGTCTCTCTGTTCTTCAGTCCGTTCAGCATGCACAGCATCACGGTGACCCTGTCCGTGGTGGTGATGACCTCGGTGGTGTTCGCGCTGGCAGGCCTGATCAACGGTGTGTTCGCACGCAGTTTCGACGACATCTCCATCGTCCCCACCTTCGTGCTAACGCCCCTCACCTACCTAGGGGGCGTGTTCTATTCGGTCTCGCTGCTGCCCGAATTCTGGCAGGGCGTGTCGCAACTGAACCCGATCCTGTACATGGTGAACGCCTTCCGTTACGGCCTGCTCGGAACCACCGACCTGTCCCTGACCCTGTCCTACGCGATCATCGCCGGTTTCATCGTCGGGCTCTATCTGTTCGCCCTGCTCCTGCTCAACCGCGGAGTCGGCGTACGCAGCTGAAGCGGCCCGGATTCATGCCGATCGGCAGCTACCGGTTTTTCTTGAGCCCCGTTTGATGGTATACAGTGCCAGCCCCAAGACGACGAAGAACCATGCCGGTAACCCGAGTCCTCTTCTCCCTGCTTGTCTTCGGCAGCCTCGGCGTCACCGCCATCACCATTCCAAGTCTACTGCCCGCAGGGCCGGCACCTGCCGCAGAGTCATCCGCCAACTCGCTCATCACCCTTTCCGGCGCAGCCCACCACCGGTTGCTGGGTCTCAGAAACTGCCTGGAGGAAGAATCGCTCTGCACGGATTTCGGTGCAGCCGGGGTGATCCAGGCGGGGCTCGAGCCATTGCTGCAGGAAGAACCGCAGCCGGCCGGGCCCGACCCGGTCGAAAGTGTCGACCTGAACCGTGCCACCCTGAACCCGGAACCTGAAACAGCCGGCGCCCTGTCCTCCCCGGTCGTCGAACTGTCGCTCGATGTCGATGGCAACGGGAAGGTCTGGCCGGCTGCGGAGTGGTCGCGGCACACCCTGCGCCAGGGTGAACATCTCGCGGCGCTCTGGAGCAG
>SKQM01000087.1 GCA_007119005.1 Thioalkalivibrio sp. | reverse complement strand
CGCCGGCGACCCGGGCCTGGGTGAACGCTTTGCCGAGGTGCGACGGCGGATCCTCGAGCGAGCCCGCGATCCCGTCGCGCTGCGCGCGGAGGTCGTGGAGATGCGGGGCAAGATGCTGGCAGAGCACGCGTCGCGCGATCCTGAGGTTTTTGACCTGAAGCGCGACCGCGGTGGTATTACTGACATCGAGTTCATGGTTCAATATTGGGTTTTGGCCAACGCGCACGAACACCCGGAGGTCTGCGACTGGCCCGACAAGGTGCGCACCCTCGAGGTGCTTGGCCGGGTGGGCGTGATCACCGAGGCGCTGGGTACCACTCTGGCCGACGCCTACCGCGACATGCGCAACCGGATCCACCGGTTGACGCTCGCCGGCGCGGGTACCCGGGTGAGCAACCCGCCCGAGGATCTGCGGGCGCTGCGCGAGCAGGTGATGGCCACCTGGGATGAACTGTTCGGGGACGTCGCGATCGACACCGCGATTTCCGGGAATGCTGACTGAGGAGAGACCGACGATGTCGATGGCGGATCGCGACGGGGTGATCTGGATGGACGGCAAGATGGTGCCCTGGCGCGATGCCCGCACCCACGTCCTGACGCACACGCTGCACTACGGCATGGGGGTGTTCGAGGGCGTGCGTGCCTACGAGGCCGAGGGGGGTACCGCGATCTTCCGCCTCGAGGATCACACCCGGCGGCTGTTCAACTCGGCGCGCATCCTGGGCATGCGCATGCCCTACGGCGCGGACGAGATCAGTGCTGCGCAGGTGGCCGCTGTGCGCGAGAACGGTCTGCAGACCGCCTATATCCGACCGATGTGTTTCTACGGTGCCGAGGGCATGGGTCTGCGCGCCGACAACCTGGAGGTTCACGTCATCGTCGCGGCCTGGACCTGGGGGAGCTACCTGGGCGAGGAGAACATGACCCGTGGCATCCGCGTGCACACGTCGTCGTACAATCGCCACCACGTGAACGTGACCATGTGCAAGGCGAAGGCCAACGGCAACTACATGAACTCGATGCTGGCGCTGCAGGAGGCGATCTCCTGCGGTTACGACGAGGCCATGTTGCTGGACACCGAGGGCTACGTGGCCGAGGGCAGTGGCGAGAACATCTTCCTGGTCCACGACGGCGTGCTCTACACGCCGGATCTGACCTCGGCCCTTGACGGCATCACGCGCCGGACCATTCTCGCGCTTGCCGAAGAAGAGGGTCTGCGGGTGGTCGAGAAGCGGATCACCCGCGACGAGGTCTACATCGCCGACGAAGCCTTCTTCACCGGTACCGCCGCCGAGGTCACTCCGATCCGCGAGGTGGACAACCGGCCGATCGGCGCGGGCACGCGCGGACCGATCACTCAGCGCCTGCAATCGCTATACTTCGATGTGGTGAAGGGCAGGCACCCGAAGCACGAGGCCTGGCTGACTTACGTCTGACGTCCTTACCGCAACGTCGACACCGAACAGAAGAGGGCAACATGCCGAACCCACGCACCGCCGAACAGCAGGAGCGGTTCAAGCCGGCCAATGCGGAGACTACGGTCAGGGTGCGCCGCAACCAGTTGCCGCTGAACTGCCCCACTCCGCACACCGCGCTGTGGGCCTCGCATCCCCGCGTCTATCTGCCGATCGAAGAATCCCCGGAGGGGCACATGCGCTGCCCGTACTGCGGGACCGTCTACGTACTGGAGGACTGAATCGGAACGGAGCCTCCTGGCTTTCGATCCGACGGTACAGAACATGGATTCCAGAGTCAGGCCGGCCAAGGTGGTTGTGGTGGAGGACGATGTCCGCATGGCCCGAGCTCTGGAGCGCCACCTGCGCCGTGACGGACACCTCGTGACCTGTGTGTCCAGCAGCCTTTTGCTGCGCAAGGTGTGCCGCGAGCAGGGCGCCGACCTCGTGCTGCTGGATCTCAACCTCGGTTCCGAGGACGGCCTCGATATCGCGCGCGACCTGCTGCGATCCACCGGCGCGGCGGTCATCATCGTCAGCGGCCGTACCCATCTGCGGGACCGGGTCATCGGGCTGGATGCCGGTGCCGATGATTACGTGACGAAGCCTTTTGCTCCGCAAGAGCTTCTGGCGCGGGTGCGTGCCGTTTTGCGGCGCCACTCCCTGATGCCGCCGCCGCTTGCGACGGCCAGGATCGGACCGTACCGGCTGGCGTGGGAAGACATGACCCTGAACAGCGAGGACGGCCGCGACATCCGGATCCGCTTTACCGAGACGCAGACGCGCATCCTGATGATGCTGATGCAGAGTCCCGGTCGGACCGTGACCCGGGAGGTCCTTTGCAGCCGGGAGGTCAAGCCGGCCGAGGACCGCAGTGTCGATGTGCACGTGGCCAACATCCGCCGCAAGCTGCGCGAGTCGGGGATCGACGACCTGCAGATCTGGCCGGTGCGGGGCCTCGGTTACCGCATCCATCTCAGGGGCGAGCGGGCCTCGGATCCGGAATGACTGCGGGTCTGGGCGCCCCGGGTTCCGCGCGCACAACTTTCCGAAACCCGGACGCGACGGCGACCGAGTCCCGGCAGATTCTCGAGCGACTCGAACGCGGGCTGCTCGAGCTTTCGGCGCTGTTCCTCCGGCGCTCCGGCCACGACATGGACGGGCTCATCCATCAAGCCCTGGCTCGAATGGGTGATCTTACCGGGACCGACAGAGCGTATCTGTTCAGTGCGGACAGCGAGCGCAGGAGTTTCACCAACACCCACGAGTGGACGGCGCACGGAGTCGATCCGGTGATCCACATGCTTGTTGACGTCCCGTGGGACGCCACGCCGGAGGCCGCGCGTGCGCTCTCTTCCGGCTCTCCGGTGGTGATTCCCAGCGTGGCCAGTCTCCCGCCGGACCACCGGGAAAAGGCGTTCCTGGAATCCCAGGGTATCCGCTCGCTGCTTCTGGTGCCGGTGATGCAGGGCGATGCGCTGACCGGTTTCGTGGGTTTCGACGCGGTCCACAGTGAGCGCGACTGGTCTTCGGAGGAAGTCCATTTTCTGCAGGTTTTTGCCAGCCTGATGGTCAGTGCGATCGAGCGGGACCGTTTCTACGCGGACATGATGGCCGCCAGGCAACGCGAAATGATCGGCCACCTCGCCAGCGGCGTGGCGCACGACTTCAACAATCTGCTGGGCGTGATCGATGCCAACCTGCACTATCTGAACGAGACCCTGACGCATCCGGTATTGGACCCCGAGGTCGCTCAGATCCTCGAGGAAACCCTCAGTGCGCTGGGGCAGGCGAAGGTGGTGACCTCGGGGATGCTGTCGCTGAGCCGCGTGGGCGATTTTGCCGTGGAGAGGGTGGAGGTGAATGCGGCGATCGAGGAACTGGTGCGGATCCTGAAACAGGTGCTGCCGCCGGAGATCCTGGTGGAACTTGCGCTGGAACCGGAACTCGCGGCACGCAGCAACGGCGCCTTTCTGCAAGCGGCGCTGTTGAACCTCGTCCTCAACGCCCGGGATGCGATGCTGGGTAGGGGTACGCTGGGCATCACCGCGTCCAGCGTGCGACGCGGGGGCTCGGGTGCCCTGATTGTTGGCGATGCAGGGATGAAGGATTGGGTGCAGTTGACCGTGGCCGACACCGGTTGCGGGATGGACTCCGGGGTCCTGGCGAAGCTCTTCGAGCCGCTGTTCTCGACCAAGGCGCAGGAGCTCGGACACGGCCTGGGTCTGTTCATGGTGCACGAGTTCGTGCTGCGCTCCGGCGCCCGGCTCGAGGTCGATTCGCGGGTGGGCGAGGGCTCCGAGTTCCGGCTCCTGGTGCCGCTATGGGACGGGACCGGCGCGATCCCCGATACCCCGGAGTCCACTGCCGGGGCGCGGGTGGCGGCCCGACTGCGCGTTCTGGTGGTCGACGACGATCCGCGCACCCGCGACTCGGTGCGGCGCCTGCTGGAGATGGATGGTGCGACCGTTGCGACCGCGGAAAACGGGCGTGCCTGCCTCGATTGCCTGCGACAGGATCCCGATTTCGACCTGGTGCTGTCGGACGTATCGATGCCGGTGCTGGACGGTGCCGAACTCTGCCGGATCCTGCACGATCGCTTTCGCGAGCTGCCGTTGATCCTGATGACCGGGCAGTCAGCTGCGGTTTTCCCGGGGACGGACCTTCCCGGCAGTCCGACCGTGCTGCGCAAGCCGCTCGATCTCGAGGATCTGCGCAGGGCGATCGGGCGTCTGGGCCTCCCGAGCTGACCGTTCGTAAACGGCTCTGCAGTGGGCAGGGTTCGGTCGGCCCGCCGCCGGATCAGAAGCGGATTTCGATTCCCAGCCCCAACGCCACCGTCTGGTCACGCGCGGGATCCTCATCCGCTCTTGGCCAGAAGTATCCGCCGATCAGCTCCCCGATGATCCAGTCCCGGTAGATCGGTTGACTGTAGATCGCGCGCAGGCCGTATTCCTCGACCGGTACGGAACCGTCGGTGTCACCGTTTGCGAGGAGTTCGAACGAGATTCCGCGGTCGCGGCCCAGGGTCCGGAACAGTCCGAGGCTGGTCGACCATTCCAATCCATTGGTCTCGGTTCCGATGGTCGCCGAGTTGCGCCAGCGGAAGGCCGTTTCGGGACTCAGCGCATGGGCGTAGTTGAGTCCCGTGGTGGTGCCCAGACCATCTCCCACCGCGAGAAACAATGTCTGGCGGTAGTCGATGTTGGAGATGTCCGTCAGCCACCAGGTCTTCCGATAGCGGGCCTGCACGAACACTCGGTAGCCACCGCGGACCCCCAGCCTCAGGTCCACGTTTTCGCGTACCATCCGTCCGATACCCACGAAGAAGGTCTGATCCTCGCTCCGGCTCTCGGGCAGCAGCGACCGCTCCCGTCCGAAGGCCTCGTCCTCGTCCCGGATCAGCTCCCTCTCGTTGTCGCGTCCGATGAAGACGTAGCCGAACTCGCTGACGTTCGGCATGTGCACCCGGAGCCGGTAGCGTAAATCCGTATCGAAGCCGTCGTCCTCGCGGTAGAGCAGGCGAACCCGCAACGCACCCGCCACGCGGCCGGCATCCTCGAACGGCTTTTCTCCGAACCAGCCATCGACGTTTTTCACCAGCCAGTAGGCGCTGCCGTGAAGGCCCCGACGCGTCGCGGCGAGAACCTCGATCTCGTCCGGCTCTTCCTCCGCCAGCGGATCATCGACGACGATCCGGTCTTCACCCGAGAGCGGGCCGGGTTCGCCGGGTTCCTCGATTCCGTCCGGTGCGACCACCGTGGCATCATCGAAGGCGGCCTGTTCCTCAGCCAGGAGAAGGCCTGGCCCGCCGAACAGCCACGCGGCGACGGCCAGCGCAGAGAGCTGGTGCAGGAGGGCGCCCTCTCGGCGCGCCGCGGTATCGTGCATGGCCTGGGGCGGACTCCTCTCTGCCGCGCTGCGTATCTTCATGGCGAGCGTACCTGCCGCCGGTCTGGGTTCCGATGCCCGGCCGATTCCCGGGGGGCGGGCAGGAGCGGATCCAGCAGGCTCAGGGTGCGCGCGGTGGCGCCGCGGTTGGCGCGGATGGTCTGCCGTGCCTTCTCGACTTGGGCGCAGCCCGCCTCCGGATCTCCGATCAGTCTTTCCAGTGCCAGCAGCAGCCCGTCGGCGTCCGCGACCTGAACGATGGCGCCAGCGTTCCGCAGCAGTTCGACCATGTCGGCAAAGTTGCGGCTGTCAGGGCCGATCACCGCAGGGCAGCCGGCCGCGATCGGTTCGAGCGGATTCTGACCGCCGTGCGTCACCAGGCTGCCACCGACGAAGGCGGCATCGGCCACCCCGTACAGGCCCGCCAGCTCTCCCAGCGTATCCAGCACGATCACGTCTGCCGCCGTGGGCGCGGCCGCGATTCCGGAACGCGCGACCACGCTGAAACCGGCCGATCGGGACAGCGCCATCAACTCCGGGGCCCGCGCCGGGTGGCGTGGGGCGAGCAGCAGCTGGACCCGGCTTTCGGGGTGCGCCGCCTGCAGCCGGCGGTGGACGTCCAGCAGCAGGGCCTCTTCTCCCGGGTGGGTGGAGCCCGCGAGCCAAAGACGTTCGGCGGCAAACCGGTCGCGGCTCAGTTCCGGCGTCACCGGCACCTCCGGAAGATCGAACTTCAGGTTTCCGGTGACCTCCACGCGGCGGGCGCCAAGTTCGCGGAAGTGATCGGCGTCCCCGGGGCCCTGGGCCGCAACCCATTCCAGCGCGGCCAGCAGCGGGGCGTAAAGCAGCCTGAACCGGTGGTAGGTGGCGCGCAGCCGGGGGCTGAGGCGCGCATTGACCAGAACAGCGGACAAGCCGGCCAGGCGGGTCTGCCGGAGCAGGTTGGGCCACAGCTCGGTCTCCACCAGCACCAGCGCCCCTGGCCGGGTCCTGCGGATGAAACGGCGCAGCAGAACGGGGGCGTCGAGTGGCAGGTAGCGGATCTCCACCGGCAATCCTGCGGAACGCATGCGCTCCGCCTCGGCCCGGCCCGCCGGTGTCACGGTGGTCAGCAGGATCTGCAGGGCGGGATGGCCGTCCGCCAGCGCCTGGACGAGGGTCCCGGCAACGCGCATCTCGCCCAGGGAAACGGCGTGAATCCACAGGTCCGGACGCTGCGCGGGAGGCGGACCGAGGGCGAGGCGTTCGCCGATATGCTGCCGGTACCCGGGTTCCCGGCGCGAGCGCCAGAGAAAGTGCAGGAGTACCAGCGGGATCAGCAGGTGGATGACCAGGTTGTAGCCCAGTCGCGCGAGGCGGAAGCGCCACCGTCGTTCAGTCATGCAGCGGACTCCGGATCCGGTGCGGATACCCGCGCGGCAGGGCCCGCTTGCCGGAGTCGCGCCGTCCGGGCGGCAATCCGCTCAGTCATGACCCCGGCTGGCGCCCGCGGCACGGATGATGCGGGCGATCTCCGGCCAGCTGCCCGCAACGAAATCCGCCGCGGTGGCCGCGCTATCGGCATCTGGACACAGCAGGATGCTGCGGCAGCCGGCACTGCGTCCCGCCTCGACGTCGGAAGGCCTGTCGCCGATCATGAAGCTCGCCGCGAGGTCGACGCCGAGATGCCCGGCCGAACGCTGGATCATCAGTGGCGAGGGCTTGCGGCAGGCGCAGTGATCTTCCGGTGCGTGGAGACAGTACCGGGCGTCGTCGATCCGGACGCCCTCGGACTCCAGCAGGTCCAGCAGGCGGCGGTGTACCGCGGCCACGGCGTCAGGACCGAAGTAGCCCCGGCCGACGCCCGACTGGTTGCTGACGATCGCCAGGTGGAAACCGGCGTCGCGACAGGCGGTCAGCCCCTCGACGACACCCGGAAGAAGCCTTACGTCGTCCGGGTCGCGCGGATAGCCGACATCCACCATCAGGGTGCCGTCACGATCGAGGAAAACCGCCTTTTCGGCCATTCAGGCGCTGGAGCCGGTGACGGTTCCGATCGGGATCAGGCCTGCTGCAAGCGCTTCGTCGACACCCTGGCAGATCAAGTGTCCGATCGTGATGTGGCTTTCCTGGATGCGCGCGGTGTCGTTCGATGGCACGCGCAGGCAGAAGTGGACCCGTTCGGCCAGTTTTCCGCCGCTCTGTCCCGTCAGCGCGACGGTGACCAGTCCCTGCTCCCGGGCGGCCTCCATCGCCAGCAGCACGTTGGGCGAGTTGCCGCTGGTGCTGAGTCCGACCGCCACGTCGCCGGGGCGTCCGAGGCCCTGGAGCTGGCGGATGAAGATTCTTTCGAACCCGTAGTCGTTGCCGATGCTGGTCAGTATCGAGGTGTCGGTGGTCAGTGCGATGGCCGGCAGTGCCCTGCGCTCCAGCGTGAAGCGCCCGACCATTTCCGCCGCCAGGTGCTGGGAATCGGCCGCGCTGCCGCCGTTCCCGAAGAAGAAGATGGTCCGGCCATCGGCCAGCGCCGCGACGACCGCCTCGATGACCGCGACGATGGTTCCGGCCTGCTCGCGGGCGAGCTGCATCTTGATGTTTGCGCTGTCCTGGAGGACTGCACTGACGGTTTCCGGGGTCATGGCCGCGCCCTTGGGAATCGGAAGCAAGAGCTTAACGTGAAATCGCGCCGGGTGTGAGGGCCGGGATCGGCACCGCGCCCCCACCTCAATACTCCCCGCGCCTGCGGGAGAGGTGGTTTTTGTCGGCAGGCGTGGCCCGACTGGGGCTGCTGTATACTGCGGACCGGTTTCTGCTGCCGCCGCCCGGTCCAGATGAAGATCAGCCTCCCCGTTTTCGACGACGCTCGGGTACTGGTTGCCGGTGACCTGATGCTCGACCGGTACTGGTACGGAGCCACCGAGCGCATCTCGCCGGAGGCGCCCGTCCCGGTGGTGCACGTGCGCGATGTCGAGCAGAGACCCGGTGGGGCCGGCAACGTCGCACTGAATCTGGCTGCACTGGGTGCGGCACCGCGCCTGGTGGGTGCGATCGGAGATGACGGGCCCGGCCGCGATCTCGATGCCCTGCTGGCCAGTGCTGGGGTGGCCTGCCGGTTCCACAGGCAGGCGGGCGCCGCGACCATTACCAAGCTTCGCGTGATCAGCCGCAACCAGCAGTTGATCCGCCTCGATTTCGAGGATGGTTTTCCGGGGCTGCAGGCGAGCGATCTGCTGCCGCTCTACGGTCCGCTGCTCGAGGAATCGGCGTTGGTCGTGCTGTCCGATTACGGCAAGGGCGCCCTCAGGGCACCGCAGGTGCTGATCGAGGCGGCCCGGTCCAGGGGGTTGCCGGTGCTGGTCGATCCGAAGGGTCGCGATTTCACGATTTATCGGGGTGCGACCCTGATCACCCCGAACCTGGCCGAATTCGAGGCGGTGGCAGGAAGCTGCAGCGATGCCGCCGACATGGTCCGTCGCGCCGAGGCCATGCTGGAGGATTGCGGGATCGGCGCGCTCCTGATCACCCGCGGTGCGGACGGAATGACACTGATCCAGCCCGGGCAGGAACCCATACACCTGGGGGCCCGGGCGCGCGAGGTCTTCGACGTGACCGGTGCCGGAGACACCGTGGTGGCCACCCTGGCGGCCGGATTGGCAGCCGGCCTGGCCCTGCCACAGGCGACCGCGCTGGCCAACCTGGCCGCAGGGATCGTGGTGGGCAAGCTGGGTACGGCCACGGTGACCGTCGCGGAACTGCGCCGGCTGCTGCGTGACCCGGAGGCCACGAGCCGGGGTGTGCTCAGCGAATCGGAGCTTCTGGCGGCGGTCGCGGATGCGCGCGCCCACGGCGAACGGATCGTGATGACCAACGGGTGTTTCGATCTGTTGCACGCGGGGCATGTCGCCTATCTGGAGCAGGCCCGCGAGCGCGGCGACCGCCTCGTGGTCGCGGTGAACGACGACGACTCGGTTCGCCGCCTGAAGGGTCCGGGACGACCGGTGACCGATCTGGCGCAGCGCATGGCGGTCCTGGCCGGCCTGGCCTCAGTGGACTGGGTGGTGCCGTTCTCCGAGGACACGCCGGCGCGGCTGATCGGTGCGGTGCTTCCCGACGTGCTGGTGAAAGGCGGCGACTACCGGCCCGAACAGATCGCGGGCCACGACGTGGTGCTGGCGCACGGCGGGTCGGTGGAGGTGCTCGATTTCCTCGACGGGCACTCCACGACGGCGCTGCTCGCGCGGCTGCAGGGCCATGATGGCTGATGGGTGCGGGATTTGATTTCCCAGTCCGGGGTGTGACATGGAATGGCGGTTGGAGCGAAATGGTCCACATTACCTGATCCACGACGACGCGCTCGAACGGGCGCCTGAGCCGTGGATGTTCGATCCCGAGAGCCTTCGGCAGCGCGGGTACTGTTCGGGGCAGGGTGAGGGCGGGCGCGGACAGGTCGTGTTCTGCGATCCCCCGATCCCGGGCTGCGGCGGGCAATGGGTGCTGCGGCACTACCTGCGCGGGGGATCCGTCGCGCAGGTTCTGGGAGACCGCTACCTCTGGACGGGTCTGAAGCGCAGCCGGCCCTGGCGTGAATTCATGCTCACGCGGACGATGCGCGACGAGGGTCTGCCGGTGCCGCGTCCAGTGGCTGCGCGGCTCACGCGCTCCGGCCTCTACAGTCGCGCCGACCTGATCACGCAGCGGGTGCCCGACGCCCGTTCGCTGCACCAGCGCCTGCGCGAGGGATCCATCGGGGCAGACGACTGGAATCGTGTCGGGGCGGGTATCCGGCGCTTTCACGACGCCGGCTACTGCCACGCGGATCTCAACAGCCGCAATATCCTGATCGATGTCTGCGACCGGGTCTGGCTGATCGACTGGGACCGCGGCTGCTGGCGCGCTCAGGGTTCCTGGACCCGACGCAATCTCGAACGGCTGCAGCGCGACCTCGAGAAGCGGCGCCGGCTGCATCAGGACTGGCAGTACGCGGGTCCGGACTTCGAGCGTCTGCTCGAGGGCTACCGCGATCCGGGCTCCGCACCCCCGGCCGGAAGGACGCGTGACTGAGCTGGACCCGGGCGCCCCTGCGCCCGACAGCCTGTGCCTGTTCCGCCTCTCGGCGATCGGCGACACCACGCATGTGCTGCCGATCATCCGCACCGTGCAGCGCTACTGGCCGAACACCGCCATCACCTGGGTCGTGGGCCGTACCGAGTCGGAACTGGTCGGCGATCTTCCAGGCGTGATCTACCGGGTGCTGGACAAGAAGGCCGGCATCCGCCGCTGCCGGAACGAGCTGCGTGAGGCCGAGGCCGGCTGCATCCACGACGTGATCCTGCAGATGCAGGCCTCTCTGCGGGCCAGCCTGATCGCGACCGGGCTGCGCGGGCGGCGGCGCATCGGTTTTGACCGCGCCAGGGCGATCAACGGGCAATGGCTGTTCACCAGCGAGCGCATCGCGCCCGGCCGACGCGAACACGTGCTCGACGGTTTCTTCGGCTTCCTGGAGCAGGCGGGACTGCGCCGGCGTGAGCTGCGCTGGGACATTCCGCTGCCACCGGATGCCGTCGCATTCGCGCAGCGCGAGCTTCCCGCGGGCGCGCCGTTGCTGGCGCTCAGCCCCTGTTCCAGCCAGCGTTTCCGCAATTTCCGGGACTGGCCGGCCGAAAGGTTCGCTGAGGTGGCGGATTACGCGGCTTCCCTGGGCTTCCGCGTGGTTGTGACCGGCGGGCCGTCGATGCGCGAGCGCAGCTATGCGGCGGCCATCACTTCCGCTGCCTCGGTTCCGGTGATCGATCTGGTCGGAAGGACCCGTCTGAAGGAACTGGCCGCAGTGCTTGCGCGCTGTGCGGGGCTCGTGGGGCCGGACTCTGGACCTGCCCACGTTGCCAGTGCCCTTGACGTTCCGGTGATCGGCCTCTTTGCCACCTCCAATCCCGCGCGTACCGGACCCTACCGGCATCGGGACTACGTGGTGGATCGTTACCCCGATGCGGTCCGCCGCTTCCTCGGCCGCGAACCCGAGCAGCTGCGCTGGGGCACGCGGGTGCGTCACCCCGACGCGATGGATCTGATCTCGGTGGACGAGGTCCGTGCGAAGCTGGACCGGCTGGCAGGTCGTTCCGGCTGACAATCCTCACCGTTTCGGGCGCGGTTACGTCGTTCTCATTTCCACTCAACACGATCGTGGAAATGTAAACGGCTGCCGCAATCCGTGCAGTTGTAGCGGTAGCCCTGGCGTGTAACGAGGTAATGTCGCCGCGGTCCCAGACGATGCGACCGGCATTTACATTGATAAATATAAACTCGACTCCTGCGGCTGCTCAATGGCGTTCGATGTGTGACCGCAGGAGGAAAGCCCAGCGTC
Organism: Thioalkalivibrio sp.; assembly: GCA_007119005.1. Classification (GTDB taxonomy): domain Bacteria; phylum Pseudomonadota; class Gammaproteobacteria; order Ectothiorhodospirales; family Ectothiorhodospiraceae; genus Thioalkalivibrio. Next base: position 2,399 of record SKQM01000087.1, on the reverse strand, counting down.
GCCATCATTTCCCTCCATTCCGGTCCGTGCGGGCGAACGCGCCCCACGCCGTATCGTCGGTAGACAAGAGAGTGAGCCACCTCGTGGGCGATCGTCGCGGGAAAATGCGAATCCCAGTCAAGCAGAAAGGCTTCCGGATTGAAACGCAGCAACTCAATCCCGTCCCGCATCCGCCATTGACCGGCTGCGCGTCCGCGCAGGTTCAGGCAAACCTCCGGTGCGGGCAAAGATTCCATCCGGGAATAAAATCGGATGACCGCGTCAAGGATTGCGGTCTGCTGATTCCGATTGAGGTCTGCTCGCATCTGCCGATCCTGTTTGTGCAGGGATGTTGTTTATTCTTTCAGTTTTTACTATCTTATGCGGAATAAGTTTCGGCTTGGGCAAGTCTTCATCCTGTCGAACAGCAGACGAGGAACATTGATGAGCAATGCAAAGAAAAGCGTCACCGAACTGAGTTCCGAGGAGTTGTACGCGCTGGCGCGCGAGCGCGAACAGCAGGAAGCCGAGCGCCGGGAACAGGAAATCAAGGAGAAACGGGATGAGCTGAAGGCGAGGCGTAAGGAGATCCTGGCCCGGCACCGCAAGGAACTGGCCGAAATCGAGCGGCAGATCCGGGACATGGGAGGCGCGGTGCCTCGCACACGCGGTACACGCCGTCGCAGCGCCGGTGGCGCGACCATCAGCCAGAGGCTTTGCGACATCGTCGCGACGCAGCCGGAGATGACCGTCAGCGAGATTCGTGAGCAGGCAGAGGTCTCAGGCATTGAAACCAAGAACATCAGCCAGACGCTCGCCTACCTGAAGCGCCAGGGTCGGCTCGCCTCGCCACGGCGCGGCGTCTATTCCAGCGCCTGACGCCGAAACCACGCGCGCAGGGAAATCCGGGCCGTACCGCGGGGGCATCCGTTTTGGTTGCCCCCGCCGTTTCATATTTCCGGTCACGGCGTGGTGCCGAGGCCTGCGGGGACTGCATCCGGGCTCAGCACCGCGATCTGATCGCCGTCACAGCGCAGAACGCTGCGCCCCTCCAGCCAGCGCTGGAGTTCGCGTCCGGCGACCTGGTGGCGCCAGCCACGGGCGAGACGGGCTTCCTGTTCGCCCCGCATCAGCGCAACGATGTCCCGGCGTCCGCCAACCGCTTCGGGGCCGATCCGTTGCTGGCGGGCAATCTCGCGCAGTAGCGCCATCGTCAAGTCGGCCACCACTTCCTCGGCCTCCGTCAGCGGCTTCGCTCGCGGGATCAGCGCGGGCCAGGCCTCCCTGGGCAGATCGACACCCCGCTGGACCGCGAGCAGGAGTTGCCTCGCCGGTTCCGTCCCGAGCCCCTTTGGAAACCCGCGCAGACCGTGCAGCGCCTCCGGGTCAGCGGGTCGGATTTTTGCGATCAGCAGCAGCAGATCGTCGCTGATGATCCAGCGGCGGGGCCGATCCAGCCTGCGTGCCTCGTTTTCCCGCCATGCCGCGATTTCACGGAGCACCGCGAGATCGCGCGGCTTCAGGCGCTTGTGTCCGCTGACCCGACGCCAGGCGTCCTCGGGGTGGGGCTGGTAGAGCTCGGGCCGCGTGATGGCCTCCATTTCAGGCGCCAGCCAGGTGGTGCGGCCCAGGGCCTCCAGTTCTCCGTGCAGGCGCGAGTAGAGTTCGACCAGGTGGCGGACGTCGTCCTTCGCGTAGGATAGCTGCTCCGCCTTGAGCGGGCGGCGCGACCAGTCGGTCCGGGACTGGGTCTTGTCGAGCTCGATCTGCAGCACGGCCTGGACCAGGTTTCCGTAACCCACCTGTTCGCCGTATCCGAGCAGGCTGGCGGCCAGTTGCGTGTCGAAGACGGGTGTCGGCACCCTGCCGGTCACGAGGTAGAGCACCTCGAGATCCTGACTGGCCGAGTGAAAGACTTTCAGCACTGACGGGTCGTGCAGCAGACCGGCCAGGGGTCCGAGATCCGGGAGCGCCACCGGATCGATGCAGGCGATGTGATCCGGGGTCGCAATCTGGACCAGGCAGAGTTGCGGAAAGTAGGTCTTTTCGCGCATGAACTCGGTGTCCATGGCCACCCAAGGGCTTTCCGCGATCTGGTCGGCCAGAGCCCGCAATCCCGCCGCCGTATCGATCAGCCCATGATCATGCATCGGTCTTGCCGGTGCCCTGTCCGGATTGCGCAAATGCCTGCAGTTGCTCGGCCGTCGCCTCTTTCTGGTAGAGGCGCTTCCAGTCGGCGTAGGGCATCCCGTAGATGATTTCCCGGGCCTGGTCGAGATCGATGTCTGTGCCTTGGGTCTCGGCTGCCGCGACATACCATTTTGCAAGGCAGTTTCTGCAGAAACCGGCCAGGTTCATCAGGTCGATGTTCTGGACATCCTTGCGCTCGTCCAGATGTTGCAACAGGCGTCGGAATACCT